>JBDTXY010000169.1:0-6160 GCA_040005945.1 Acidobacteriota bacterium | reverse complement strand
GTCCGCCGGCAGATGCGCGAGGTCCACCTCCACCTTCTCGTGCGTGCGGATCATCGGGATCGCCTCCTCCAGCGCGGCGAGCATCCCCAGTCCCAGCAGGTCAACCTTCACGATCCCAAGGTCCGCGCAGTCGTCCTTGTCCCACTGGACCACGACGCGGCCGGGCATGGACGCGGGCTCGAGCGGCACGACCTCGTCCAGACGTCCAGCCGCCACCACGATCCCGCCGGAGTGCTGCCCGAGGTGGCGCGGCAGGTTCTGGATCTGCAGGAAGAGGCGCAGGAAGTGGCGCGCGCGCGACTCCTGCGGGTCGAGCCCCGCGGCCGCGATCTCGCCCTTGAGCTCCTCCGGCGGATCGCGGATCTCGCCGAAGTTCCAGCCGCCCAGCCGCTTCGACAGCGCGTCGACCTGCGCGGGCGAGTATCCCAGCGCCTTGGCGACCTCGCGCGCCGAGGAGCGGTCGCGGTACGTGATGACGTTGGCCGTCATCCCCGCGCCGTGCGGCCCGTACTTCTCGTAGACATGCTGGATGACGCGCTCGCGCTGGTCGCCCGACGGCAGGTCCAGGTCGATGTCGGGCCACTCGCCGCGCTCCTCCGAGAGGAAGCGCTCGAAGAGCAGCTCCATCTTCACGGGATCCACGGCCGTGATCGAGAGCGCGTAGCAGACGGCGCTGTTCGCGGCGGACCCGCGCCCCTGGACGAGGATGCGGTTCTCCAGGCAGAACCGCACGATGTCCCAGACGATCAGAAAGTAGCCGGCCAGATCGAGCTTCTGGATCATCGCCAGCTCCTTCTCGATTTGAGCCTGCGCCTTGGCGGTGAGCGGCCGGAAACGGGCGCGGGCGCCGTTCCAGGTGATCTGGCGAAGATACGAGGAGGGCGTCTCGCCGGGGGGCAGCGGGTACGCCGGAAACGTGTAGCCGAGATCGGCCAGCGTGAAGTCGAGTCTCTGCGCAAGCTCGGCCGAGGCCGCCAGGGCTTCGGGCAGATCCGGAAACAGCCGTTCCATCGCGGCGGCGTTCTGGAAGTGCCGGTGCCGCTGCGCCGCCAGGAGGCTTCCCGCGGAGTCCAGGGTCGTGTGGTTGCGGATGCAGGTCAGAACGTCGTGGAGCTCCTTGTCCTGGGGCCGCGCATAGCGCACGGCGTTGGACGCTAAGAGCGGCAGCCGCCGCCGGCGAGCCAGGTCCACGAGCGCGCCATTGCGGTGCTCTTGCCCGGCCAAGCGATGCCGCTGCAGCTCGACGTGCAATCGGCCCGGGAAGATCCCGGCCAGGGAATCCAGCAGAGCGCCGGCGGCGTCGAGCCCCTCTTGCGCCAGCGCGCGCGAGAGAGGGCCCTCCTCCCCGCCGGTCAAGCAGTGGAGTCCCTCCGCGTGCGCGGCGACTTGCTCGAGAGTGACGCTGGCCTCGCCTTTGAGCTTCCCGAGCGCTCCGGCGGTCAAGAGCCGGCAGAGGTTCTTGTAGCCGGCGCGGCTTTCGACGAGCAACGTGAGGCGGGCTCCTCCCCTGTCATCCCGAGCGGAGCGAGGGATCCCGGGCTCGACACGGTAAGCACGCAATCGAGCGCGGGATCCCTCGTCGCGGAGCCTGCCCTGAGCGAAGCCGAAGGGCTCCTCGGGATGACACTGCTGACGCAGAGTCGCCTCCACTCCCACCAGCGCCTTGATCCCCGCCGCCTTGGCTGCCTTGTAGAACCGGGGCGCTCCGTAGACGCCGTTGCGGTCCACGAGCGCGACGGCGGGGATCTCGCAGCGCGCGGCTTCCTCGACCAGATCCTCGGGGAGCGACGCACCGTCCAGAAACGAGAAGGCCGACGCCACGCGCAACTCGGCGTACGCGGGCGGCCTCGGCCTCGCACGCGAGACGCTCCAGTCGCGCTGCCTCAGTTTCTCTTTGCGCGCGCCCGCCGCGACGATCAGGCCGAGAGGGTCCGCGCTGACATGCCCGCCGCACCCGGAGTTTCCGACTCCCAGATTTCGGGACGGGGGCAGCTCCGGTGCGTTGGCGGAGGAGCGCGTGCGCTTCTCGGACACGAAGAAGACCTTAGGCGTAAAAAGAGCGTAAGTCCAGTGCGGACTTCAAGCCATTGTTCCTCAAATGTTTACGTCGTGCCGACCCGCAAACTGCGGCGTTCGAGCAGCACCACGTCCCGCCATGCCCCGCGCAGCTTGCCCGGGCGTTCGCGCACACCCACGATCCGAAACCCGCACTTCTCGTGGAGCGCGATCGAGGACGCGTTCTCGGGAAAGATGCCGGCCTGCAGCGTCCAGATCCCCGCCTCTTCGGAGGCGGCGATCAGGCTCTCCAGCAGGCGCCTGCCGATGCCCCCGCCGCGCCAGGATCCGGCGACGTAGACGCTGACTTCCGCGACCCCTCCGTACACGCACCGCTCGGACACGCGGGAGAGGGCGGCCCATCCGACCACCTCGGCCTCCCCTTCCCGGCGCGCGACCAAGCGGCAGTCTTCGCGGTGCGCCTTGTCCCAGGCTTCCCAGGACGGCGGCTCCGTCTCGAAGGTTGCGTTGCCGGTGGCGATGCCCTCCGCATAGACGCGGCGCACGTGCTCCCAGTCCGCGGCGGCCATCGGATCGATCGCGACCGACGCTCGACCCACGCGGCTAGACCTCCGAGTACTCCGGAACGTAGCCTTTCATGAGCGCGTCCTTCCTCAGGATCGGCTGGCCGGCGACACCCACCGCGTCGCCCGTCTTGACCCAGTGCCACGCGTGGAGGATGTCGGCGGCGGCGTAGTACCGCGTCTCCGCCTGGATGAGCACGGTCCCGGCCAGGACCTGCGCCTTCACGCTCTCCCACTTTCCGGCCCCGACGATCGCGACACGCTCGATGTGCTCCGCGGAGCGGCTGAGGAACTTGATCTCCTCCCAGCGCGCGGCCCACTCGATACCCTGCATCGCCGAAAGGTCCGCCAGAATGCCGATGGTTCTCTTGCCGCGCCGGCCGATCGCCAGCTCGAGCTGCGGCTCGAATGCCTCGACGTCCTCGGCCGTGACGGTTCCGACGGCACGGAACCCGAATGCCTTGTCGTCGCTCTCCCGCAGTCGTTCGATCATGCATCCACCTTTCGTGAGTCGGCGGATTATGGACCGGTTCGCGAGGCGGCTTCCGGAAATTGCGCCCCATGGTGGCGCGCGTGCGAGGTCAGGAGCTTTACGATTTGGAGGGCCGAGAGCTTGCCGAAGTAGGGATGCGTGAGGCGCACGGGACCGGAACGCTCGGCTTCCAGAAGACGCGCCAGGAAAACTTCCGCGCCCTCACCCAGACGGCGGCCCGCCTCCTCCGGGCTCTCCGACTGCCCGGTGGGCCGGATCTCGCGGGGCGCGGACGCGCCCTTGGGAAAGCGTCCGCGCAAGAATCCCGGCAGCGCGATCCAACGGAACAGCCGGCGCTTCCACCCGGGAAGCCGCACCGCGAAGCCGGTGCCGCCCGAAAGTTCCGCCAGCGGCGGATCGTAGGCGATGCGGAGATGCTCGGCGATCTGCGCGGGGGACCATTTGCCGGGCTCTCGAGATTGCGTCCAAGTGCTGGGATCGAGCGCCCGGATCGTCTCGACGACCGCATGGACTGTCTCGCGGTGATCGGCCGCGGCCTGGTCGAGGGCGGCGTCCGATTTCACGCGTCGGTCAGAACGTCGGCGCGAAAGGCTTCGCGCTCGAAGGCGTTACCGCCGTAGGCGCCACGGCCCGATCCGAGGGCCACCGCGCTCGAGGCGACATAGAGAAGGGGGAACAACAGTCCCCACCGTTCGTACTGGCGCACGTGGACGCGCTCGTGGGCGCGCGAAAGGGTCAGCTCCCGCTCGCTCGATGCGAGGACGACGTGGCCCAGGGTGATGGCTCCGATCGGAAAGCCGGGAATCCCGCGCCTCAGGAGAGGCCTCAGCATGCCGCCGTAGACTTCGAGGACTCCCCGAACGATCCGTGCCTTGCCGCCCGACGCCAGCGCGAGAGGCACGGCCGTGAGCGCGACAGCCGTGATCGGCGCGGCCCAGAGATATCGCACCGCGCCGGAAACCGTTGCCTTCACGGAGCGCCTCCCATGTCGACCTCTCCGCCTTCGGGCCCATAGAAGATCACCCATACGACGAGGTTATCCGTAAAGCTCTCGAAGCGATGCTCGACGTGCGCGGGAACGAAGAGAAAATCCCCGGGGCCGAATCGCTCCAGATACGGGCCGTTCTTGAACTCCCCCCGCCCCTCCACGACGATATACACCTCATCCCTCGTGTGCGGGTTCTGGTCATCGCGGTTCCGAGGCGCGTAGATCTCGACCTCGAGACTCCCGTGCTTGAACACCGCGAAAAACCGCTCGCCGGCAGGCCCGGGAAGGTGCGTCAAGGCGTCCGCGACAGACACGCGCCACTTGTCGGGAATCATCCTGGCCTCCTCGCTGAGGAACTCTTGAGTCTACTCTCCCTGCGAAGCGCCGGCGCGATTGAGAAATCGCGCCTCGCGCTCAGGGGTCATCGAGGAACAGAGCCGCCAGCTCCGACGTCTTGCCGGTGAAGGAGTCGTCGCTATTGACGATCATGGCGATCACGAAGCGGTCGTCCGGGAAGATCAGAAGATTCGCGGTGCCGCCCTGGGCCCCGCCGGAGTGCGAGATCTTCCGCCGGCCCTTCTCGTCGCGCGAGACGCCCCAGCCGATCCCGTACTCGGTCGGTTTGCCGTCCGACGTCTTTTGCGAGGTCCAGAGCGCCTGCACGGTCTCGGGTTTCAGCAGGCGCCCCTCCAGCAACGCGTTGGCGAACGTCACCAGGTCCTCGGCCGTCGAGAGAAAGCCCCCGCCGGCCCACTTGTAGCTGTTGTCCACGTATCCCGCGTTGACGACCTCGTGCGTCTCCTCCGTGCGCGTGTAGAAGCGCGCGCGGTCGGGCACGATCGGCGTCGGGTCGTCGGCCGCGGTATGCACCATGCCGGCCGATCCGAACACGCGCCGCTGCATCAGCGACAGGAAGGGCTCCTTGGCCGCGCCCTCGAGGACGGCGGAGATCAAATTCCATCCGTACGAGGAATAGGAAAACTTCGTGCCGGGCTCGAAGAGGAGGGGATCCTTCTCGAAGATCGCGAGCCCCTCGCGCACCGTCGCGTAGTGATCGCGGATCTCGAACTCGCCGGGGTTGTAGTGCCGGACCCCGGCGAGGTGGCCCGCGAGCTGGCGCGTCGTGATCGGCCACGCCTTTTTCGGAAAGTCGGGCACGTAGGTCTGAACCGCCGCGTCCAGGTCGAGCTTGCCGTCCTCGACGAGCAAGCCCAGGAGCGCCGAGGTCAGAGGCTTGGAGACGCTGCCGATGCGCAGGCACGACCGCGTCGACATCGGCACCTGCTGCTCCAGATCCGCGCAGCCGATGCCCTGGCTCCAGATGAGGCGGCCGTCCCGGGAGGCGGCGATCGAGACGCCGGGGGCCTGCGTGCTTTCCATCCAGGCGGCGATGTGGGTGCGCGCCTCGCGGATCGCGGACGCATCGTCGCGGGCTCCCGCCGCGACGCGCGACGACGACGTCGCCGTCGCCGCTTGCGACGACGCGATCCCGGCCGACAACAGGATCAGTCCGACGGCGAGCCCGAGTCGGATCCGGAGGCGTGCGCGCATGTTCGCTAGGTCCTCTTCGACGTGGCGATCCAGAAAACCCAGAGCGCGGTGCAGATGCCCACCGTGATGTACACGCTCACGAACGCGCCCACCGTCGCCACCAGGTAGAGCGGAACCCCGAGACGATAACTCTTCGTCAACGCCTCGATCCTCTGTTCCGAGACATCGGACCGCAGCAGGCGGCGCCCGGCGATGGCGGTATGCCAGACCAGGTTGTAGGCGACGCTCCCGAGGACGAACGTTCCGCCGTAAACGGCCGCGGCAACCGACGCGCCGGGTTTCTCGAAGTAATGGGCCAGCAGCGCCGTCGGAAACGGCACGATGGTCACCACCAGAAGAAGAAGCCCGTTGGCGTACAGAAACGGCGCGCTGACTCTGCGGATGAGACCGAACATCATGTGGTGATTGGCCCACATGATCAGGATCGCGAAGAAGCTCGTGATCAGCGCCAGGTACGAGGGCCACTGGTTGACCAGGGCCGCGGCAAGCGCGCTTCCCGCCGCTTTCTCGGGAAGGTGCGGCACCTTCAGCTCCAGGACCAGAAGCGTG
>JBDTXY010000168.1:0-6174 GCA_040005945.1 Acidobacteriota bacterium | reverse complement strand
GGCTCGAGCCGGACCTCGTGGCGTGTCTCCTTCACGACGCCTTCCTCACCGGACCGTCCGGCTCGGCGCCCGAGAAGAGCCTCCGAAGGTTCAATAGGACGTAGAGGAACCCCGCCATCCCGATGAGCAACTCGACGACCTCCGACGTGCGCTGCATGGTGAAGTCGAACCGGGGCTGAATCGGGAAGGAGTCGTTGTAGGCGTCGATGGCGGCATGAGCGGCAATGAGCAGGAACCACGGCAACAGGATGGCCGGCGCACCGATCTTGGCGAGCGCGGGCCGGAAGGAGAGCCAGACGCCGACGATTCCGCCAGTCCCGAAGAGGAGGCGCAGCCATTCCGACCTCCCCTGGAGAGCGCCGATGTTGTGGAGCGTCGTTTCGCCCTGGCGATTGATGGATCGAAAGGATTCCGGCGTTTCGAATCCCAGCAGCTGCTGGCCCCACGCGATCTCCTCCATGGCGGTCACGAAGAGGCCGAGGGAGAAGACGACGTAAAACCCGTAGTTCCAACGCTTCTCCCCACGCTCCCGAAGCGTCCAGGCCAGCCGCAGGCCGATGAGGCTCCCGGCGAAGAGAAACACGAAGGTCAGCATCTCGACCGGATGGTTTTCCTCCAACATCCACAGCATCGTCGGGCGGGTCACTCGCGGGAGCAGAAGCAGAAAGGATCCTCCGAGAAGGACAAAGGGGGCGTACAGGATGACTCTCATCCAGCCGGGGCGAATGCGATGAGTGCCGGCGGAGCTCTCGACTATGGTCACCCGCCGCGTCGGTCCGGTGCCTTTCATGAGCGTCTGCCCGCCTGGCCGCAAATCGATGCGTTCATGATTGCACGGTCGCGAAGGCCATCCGCTTCCGCTCTGGCAGGCGGCGTTTTCGTGGCGTGGGTCGGGGTGGAGATTGCAGAAATTCTCCCAGACTGGGCTATGGCATGTGCGCCCCGGTCGGTTGGTCCGCCAATCGTCGCATAATCTCTCCTGATGCGCGACATTCTCTCCGACATCGAGCGCTGGCGCGCGGCGGGCGACGCGGTCGCGGTGGCGACGGTCATCCAGACGTGGGGCTCGGCGCCGCGCCAGGCCGGGGCGAAGATGGCGCTGACGGCCGACGGGAAGATCTCCGGCTCGGTCTCCGGCGGCTGCGTCGAGAACGCCGTCATCGAAGCGGGAAAGCAGACGCTGGCGAGCGGCCGGCCGCGGCTGCTCCATTTCAGCGTCACCGACGAGACCGCCTGGAGCGTGGGACTGGCGTGCGGCGGCACGATCGACGTATTCGTCGAACCGCTGTCGCCCGAGTTCTACGAACCTCTTCGCGACGCTCTGGCGGCGCAGCGGCCCGTCGCGCTGGCCACGATCATCGGGGGTCCGGAGAACCTGCTTGGGCAAAAGCTCCTCCTTCGGGAGGATGGATCGACGGTGGGAGCGTTGCCGGAGGAAGCCGCCGCCGCGGCGCGCGCCGCCTTGGCCGCGGGCTCGAGCCGTCGAGCCGGGATTCCGGACGCGGAGATTTTCATCGATGTGATGAGCCCGCCCCCTCGCCTGATCGTGGTCGGCGGGGTGCACATCGCGATCCCTCTCATCTCGCTGGCCAAGACCCTGGGTTTTAAAACGATCCTGATCGATCCGAGGGAAGGGTTCGCCAACGCGGCCCGGTTTCCCCACGCGGACCGGATCATCTCCGTTTGGCCGGCCCGGGCCCTGGAAGAGGTCGGCCTGGATTCCTCCACCGCCGTGGCCGTGCTCACCCACGATCCCAAGCTCGACGATCCGGCCCTCATGACGGCCTTGCGCAGTCCGGCCTTCTACGTCGGGGCGCTCGGGAGCAGCCGCTCGCAGGAGAAGCGCCGCCAGCGGCTTCAGGACGCGGGCCTATCCGAAAGCGCGATTTCTCGGCTCTACGCGCCGATCGGCCTGGATCTGGGCGGCCGGTCCCCCGAAGAGATCGCGCTGGCCGTCATGGCCCAGATCGTCACGGCTCGCAATCAGAAGCGGCCCACCCTCAGTCGCCAGACCCCATTCGTATGAGCGCGCGGCGCAGCCGCGCATGGCGTTGGAGCAGGCGCAGGTAGCCCCGCTCGGACCGCCCCGCCTTGGCCCGGACGATGTCGGCGACGCCGTCCCGCTCCGCGCGACTCCAGCCGGAGAGACCCGGAATCAAGTCCAGCACGAGGGCGAGCTCGGCGAACGCGTTTTGCGCCAGGCGCGGGAGCGCCGCCGGGTGGATCCCGAGCACTCGCCCCACGCGCCGCTGCGATGCCGCGCGGATGCGCTGCGGGTCTCCGCCGAATTCCCGCCGCATCCGCCGGTTGACCGCGAGGCCGATCCTGCGGATGTGGAATCGATCCCAATCCCCGTGAGGGGAACCCGGCGTCTCGTAGAGCACGTTGTGGGTCGCGAGGAGTCGGAGCGTGCGGGCGGATGATCGGTGCGAGGAGTCTGCCGCAATCTCTCGCTCCTCGCGCTCGGCCAGGCGGCTCACGGCGGCGTGCGTCGGCCGGAATCCCAGCTTTCGGTAGAACCAGAACGCGCCGGACTCCACCGCTTCCTCGTTGCCCGCGCCTAACTGATAGGGATCGACCGAGAACGAGGTCACGCCCAGGGCGTCGCGATGCGCCCGGAGCACTTGCGCGTAGATCCACGCCGACTCGCCGTCGCGAAACGTGTAATACAGGTTGAAGCCGATCTCGAGGCGATCCAGGAAGGCCAGGCCCTCGATGTACCCGATCGGAACGCCGTTCTTGACGATGAAGCCGCCGTACGCGGCCCGCAGGGGCAGCCGGCGCTCCGGCGCGATGCCCAGCAGAAAGATCTCGACGCCCCGGCCTGGCCGCGCCGCGATGACCGAGGTCGGATCGGCGTACGTGAACGTGTAGAACTCCCGGTATCGCGCGGCCGTGGCCTCGCGGGCCAGGTCGCAGACGCGCTCGCCCTCGGCGCGACTCAGCCTTCGGATCGAAAGCCGCGGCTCCGCGAAGACGCGGTCGAGCGCGACGCCGCGCCGCGCCAGCAACGGCGCGTCGTGAAAGAACCGGGCCGGGCCCGGTCGGCGCATCTTCGTGCGCGAGGCCTTCGACCCCGCCAGCGCCCAGGACACGGGCGCGCCCAGGGCGTCCCATCGCTCCGCCCGCTCTGGCGGGGAGAACGGCAGCGCCTCGTAACGCGGAACGATCCACCCGGGATCCTGGATCGCCTTCCCGGCGGCCGCCGCCAGCCATTCCCGGTAGGGCACGTTGGCGTCGGCGAGCGCCTCCTCCTCGAGCAGCGGCAGAAACTCCGGCCACGTCGCGCGCATGCGATCGCCGGCGTCGCAGGCGTCCCAGTCGATGCGGACGCTTCGGGGATGGCGCCGGAGCAGCCAGCGAACCAGGTCGAACGAGAAGTCGGTGCCGATGACCGTCCCCGCGACTCCGGCCACCTCGGGCGCATCGAAGGCGGCGAGGTCGTCGCCCGAGGCCGCGAGTCTCGCCGTGCGCTTCTCGAAGGTCGCGAGCGCTCGCTCGGCGGCGGCGAGCACGCGCGCATCGTGCGGGTACGCGCGCAGGAAGAGCAGCGCCTCGTGAAGTCGGATCACTCGGGGTGCGTCGTCGAGGCGCAGAAGCGCGACCGCTGTGATGCGTCGCAACGCCTCGCGCGCGCCGGGCCGCTGTCGTCCGGCCTCCTGCAGCCGGCTGAGAAGAACCTCCGGAGTCCTCGGCACGGCGGGGATGCTACTTCGGTTATGCTGCCGGGCCCGGAGGAAAGATGCGACTCCCACGGTTCGGGCTCGTCTGGACACTGCTCGCCGCCGCTGCGGCCGTCGCCGCCGCACCTCCCGCCGGAGTCACTCCATCTCCCACGCCCGCTCCGGCGGCCGCGGGGGCTCTGCAGAGCAATCCGGCCGATGCGAAGGCGCTATTCGCGAAGGTCGTCGAGAGCCTCGGCGGAAAGGAACGCATTTCCAAGATCCACGACGTGCGGACCCGAGGTCAGATCGCCGCCAAGACGCCGCAAGGCGAGATGACCATGCAGATGGAGACCACGATGGTGTTCCCGGATCGCCTCTTCCAGGCGATCGACGCGCCGTTCGGACGGTTCTCGATGGTGGCGACCCCCGGCGGAGCGTTCATCGTGGGCAACGAGGGGGTCCAGGATCTCGCGCCGGCGATCGGCAACGAGCTGCTGCGTCAGGTGCAACGCACCGCGTTCTTCCTGGCTCAAAGGACCGAGGACCCGCAATTGGTCGTTCGGGAGGCGGGAGAGGAAAAGATCGGCGACGTGTCGACGAAGATTCTGGACGTGACTCTGGGGGAAGCCGCGGTGCGCTGGTTCGTGGACCCCGCGACGGGCCGGATCCTGCGATCCTCGCACGAGTCGGCCGGTCTCAACGGAACTTCGGTTCGGGTTGTTTCGGACTACTCCGATTTTCGCGCGGCGGAGGGGTTCCTCCTGCCGCACCGGCTCGAGGTGGTCACGCAGGGCAGTCCGGACCAGACGCTGGTGCTGGAGGAGATCAAGATCAACTCCGGGGTCGACGCCAAGATCTTCGAGAAGCCGGCGGCCAAGCCCAACGCCACGGCCAAGCCCGCCCCCGCGGAGAAGCCCACCCCCACGGCGAAGCCGAAGCCGAGCTAGAAGCTGGGCTTCTTGCAGGTGTCCGGCGGCGGCCGGCCGTCGAACCGAGCCCGCATCCACTGGATCGCGCTCGACGCGCTGATGCGCGAGGCGCGAGAGTGCCCGGCCCCCGGCAGCTCCTCCAGCCAGACCGTCTCATGGTCTCCACAGAGCTTCTGCACGTAGTCTGCGGTCACGGACGGCCGCACGATCAGATCCTCGGTTCCCTGAGCGATGTAGACCGGCGCGCCGATGTGTGCCGCTCCCGGCCGGTTCTCCGACAGGAGCCGCTTCCACGGTTGCGCGTCGAACGCTCCCTCGACCAGGAAACCGCCGCCCATCTCCAGCGAGTCGAAGGCCGCGCGATACCCCTCGCCCTCCGTCTCGATGCAGTCGCGGGCGACGCGATCGATCCCCGGGATCGCCGACGGGCGCACGGCGGTCTGGAGCGGCGCGTCGAAGACCTGCGACCACGACCAGAGCGCATAGGCCGCGAGCAGCTTGCCCGCCCGCTCGCGGATGTCGTCGCGCAGCAGCTGCTCCAGCGAGGTCGCGGGGGCGATCGCCGCCACGCCGACCAACGCGAGCTCGGGCGCGTACGCCTTCGCGATCTGGCCGGTGAAGAGCGCGGCCTGCCCGCCCTGCGAGTGACCCCAAACGATGAACCGCGCGCCGGCCCCGGTCTTGGCCAGGTGGCCTGCGGCGCGAACCGAATCCAGCACCGCGCGCGCTTCGCTATCCCCGATCAGGTAGGGATGGGGCCCGGGCGTGCCGAGGCCGGCGTAGTCGGTGGCCGCCACGACGTAGTCCAGCGCCATCAGGGCGGGCAGATGCGGGATCGTGTCGAAGAACTCCGAATTGGTCGAGGGCGCGCAGTTGTCCGACACGCCCGTGGTCGCATGGGCCCACGCGACGACGGAACGGCCGCCCGGAGGCGGGGGCAAATCCGGAGCGACGATGACTCCGGAGACCTCGATGGGCTCACCGCGTAACCCGGTCGAGACGTACAACACCCTCCACGCCGAGGCGCCGGGCGGCGCGCCCTTGAGGAGCTCGGAGCGGACCAGGTCGCCCGGACGCCGGGCGTCCGCGCGCTGTGCCGGCGCGTAGAAGGCTCCCGGCGGCGCGGGCGCGCCGCAGCGCGGCGCTCCGAGCGCGAGCAGGGCCGATGCGATGGCGGCGGAGGATCGGCGCACGGGCGATGAGTCTAACGTCGGCGCGGTGGGCGTCGGCGAATGCTATTCTTGCCTCGTCGCCGCGAGTCGAGGCAAACGCCGGTGTTCGCCCCTCGCGAGCTTGGCGCGACGAGGAGAGAGGAGCCTATGCCGACTCAGGTGATCATGCCGCAGATGGGCGAGTCCATCGCCGAGGGGACCATTACCAAGTGGCTCAAGAAGGTCGGAGACGCCGTCAAACGGGATGAGCCGATCTTCGAGATCTCGACGGACAAGGTCGACGCGGAGATTCCTTCTCCCGTCGCCGGCACCCTCCTGGAGATCAAGGTCCCCGAGGGCGCGACCGTCGCGATCAATACGGTCGTGGGAGTCATCGGCGAAACCGGCGAGCAGGTTGCGACGGCCCCG
>JBDTXY010000167.1:0-6179 GCA_040005945.1 Acidobacteriota bacterium | reverse complement strand
CTCCCGAATCTCGGCCGCATTGGCGTCACGCGCCACGCCGAGAAGCTCGTAATAGTCGTCTCGCGGCATTCTGTCGGACCTCAACCGCGTCAAAAACTTTTTCAGAGACTAACATATGGGATTCGACCGTCCCCCGGCAAGCGCCGGCCGGGAAATTGGGCGCCCCGCGGCCAGGCCCCCGATCGCGCCGTGGCAATCCGAGGGCTATCCGCCCCGCTTGTCCAAGAGGATCTTGCGCGCCGACGTGCGGATTCCTTCCGGCAGGTTGCGGTCTCTCATGATGTTCCGCAGCTCGCGCATCCCGATGAACTTGACCAGCGGCAGCGAGAGGTTCAGGGGGACTGCGGGGTTGGTCACCAGCGCCAGCTGGATCTTGGGCTTCTTGATCCATTCCCGGGTCCCCGCGATCTCCGCGAAGATCTCGGCCTGGAGGTGCCGCATCGCGCAGATTTGCTCGATTTCGGAATTCGTGATGGACTCGCAGCGGAGCACCGCGAGGCTGACGATGCGGTTCATGTCGCCGATCAAGATGCGGCGCTCTTCCTTCGTGCCTTTCTGGGCGAGCTCCACCTTCTCCTTGACGGTCAACATCGCGATGCGCTTGTAGACCTCGCCCAGACCCACCGCGTCGAAGTCCTTCTCGGCCGCCGCGCCCTCCTGCGCCTCGCCCGCTTCTCCGGCGGCTCCTTCCCCGCCCTCGGACTCCTCGAAGACGATGCCCGCCGCCTCGTCGCGCTCGCGCTGCGCCTCGGCTTCCAGCCGGATGCGTTCCTGCTCCTTGCGCCGGGCTTCCTTTTCGAAGAACTCTTCGCGCATCTCGGAGAGCCGCCGGCGGCCGTCGATCGTGAGGCCCGGATTCGCCAGGAGCGCGTCGAGCAGCAGCGGCTCGCGCAGGAGGCGGACCTGGTTGATGATCAAGGCCTCCTGGGGCGCTCCGGTGACAATCGACGCCATGTGCATGAGCGTCTCGTCGGAGGCCAGGCGGTTCCGGATGACGCGCTCCAGGACGAACGGGTCCTCGGTATACCGGCTGACGACGTCGAGCTCGCCCTCGGTGGGCTCCCCGTCCTCCAGGAACAGGCCGATGTCGTCGAGGGGGATCCGCCCCAGCGTTTCCCGCGCGGCCGCGCCGATCTCCGGGTCCTCATCCAGGAGCACGGACAGCAGCGCCCGCAGGCGGTCGTCCCGCTCCACCGGCAGCAGCCCGCGTGCGGCGAACAGCCGCAGCTTTCGCGGCGCATCGGGCGCCCGAAGCGCGGCGACCAGCTCGTTGGTAGGGTCGGGACTCGGGGTTTCGGGCAAGAGAACGAGGCGGGTTCGGGCTCGCTAGCCCTGGCGGTCCGCGGGAAGGGGAAGGTCGCGGACGACCTGGCCGGATTGCCCCAGCGGCTCCAGCGCGCGGCCGTCCACGGTCACGCGAACTCCGCCGGCGTTCCCGAGCGTCAAGCGGAAGCCCGCGCGCGCCTGGAACTCCCGGCGGATGCCGTGGCGAATCATTCCCGAGAAAACGATCTGGCCGTCCGCCGAGACTTCGGTCCACGAGTCCTGGTCGAACTCGAGAATCATCGAGACGCCCGACGCGACTTGAGGAGTCTGTTCCGGAGCCGGATCCTGGACCGCCAGCGCGGGGCCGGGAGAGACGGAGACGTTCTTGAACGAGACCGGCGCGATCGCGCGGGGCGCGACCGACGCCTTGACCCCGGGGCGGCGCTGCGGACGAGCGATCAAGCCCAGCACCAGGAGAATCGCCGTGACGCTGACGACGATGGTGCCCGCGGCGGCGCGGCGGCCGCGCAGAAAGCGGGAACGCGGTCGTCCCTTGCGAGAACCCGCGGCCTCGCGACCCTTCTCCGGAGCGACGTCCGCCAGGTACGCGTTGACCATCTCTTCCGGATTCAGGCCGAGGTGCTTTGAGTACGCGCGGATGAAACCCCGGCTGTAGACGGGAGCCGGGAGGCGCGAGATGTCGCTGTTTTCCAGCGCGCTCAGGAGCCGGATCGAGATCTTGGTCGCCGCCGAGATTTCTTCGAGCGAGACGTCCCGGATGAGCCTCTCCCGGCGGAGTTCTTCTCCGAACGTGAGGTTCGGTTTCTCACCCATCATCAGCTCCCGACTGCGGAAAATTTAATGCTAGTCCTCGAAAAGCCGCTCTGCAAGGACTCTTTCGGCGCACGCGCGCAGCAGCGCCGACGCGCGGAGGGAGTCGCGGAGCCCGAGGAGGTCGTCCCGGGTCGCCCGAGTCAGCAGGGAGAGGGCGAGGGGCTCCGGCAGGCTGGGGTGGCGCAGAAGGGCGCTTCGAACGGCCGGGCGCGATCCCCAGCGGGGGTGCTCGGCGATATGCACTAGAGCTTGGGCTGACGCCATGGGCTGGACTGCCGCCTGGACCACGTCCGGCTCGGTCGTGAACCGGTTGTCCAGGACCGACGCCACCACCCGCGGGTCCAAATCCAGGCGCAGGCGAAGCAGCGTGCCCCGGCCCACGGTCCTGGCCAGGTCGACCTTCTCGGCGATCGCCATCTCCGAGAGCCGGCGGAGCAGGTTCTGGTCGGCCGCCCGGCGGATCACGGGATGGACGCGGGCGTCCGCGGAGAGGTTCGCCAGGTCCCGCCAGTAGAGTGTCGAGACCAGGGCCATGGCCTCGCCGCGAGGGGTCCGGGGGTGGGCCGCCAGGGCGCGTCGGACCGCGTGGAACTTGCGCGCGCCGCCGTCGGCCAGGACCTCGCGAAACACGTCCTCCGAAAGGTCCGTCCGGCGCAGGAGCCTGAGGCATTCGCCCTCGTTGCGCATGCCTCCCTATTTTGCCGCGGGATCGCCTTTGAGGCACCCGGCGACCAGCGCGCGCGCGAGAACTTCGACCGCGCGTTCCCGCGTCGCGATGCCGAAGCCGACCGCCAGCGGAAGCGACCCCGCCGCCTTCCGCGCGCGCCGGACCGTCTGCGCCAGGTCCTGCGGCAGCCGGGCCTGCGCTCCGGTCGTGCCGGGGCGCGAGACGACGTACAGGAATCCGCTGGAGAGCCGCGCCGCTTCCTGCATTCGCGAGGCGGGCGAGGTGGGCGAGACCAGGAGGATCGTGTCCAGCTTGGCGCGCTTGAGCTGCGGCAGCACCGCCCTCGCCTCCTCGGGCGGCACGTCGGTCATGAGCGCGCCGTCGAAGCCCGCGTGATGGGCCTCGCGAGCCGCCGCCTCCACGCCGAATCTCAGGATCGGATTGAAGTAAGAGAACAGGATCAACGCCAGCGAGGTCTCCTCCCGGATGCGGCGGGCCATGGCGAAGACCGTCGCCAGCGTCGTTCCCGCCTCCAGGGCCCTCGCCGCGGCGCGCTGCAGGACCGGGCCGTCGGCGATCGGGTCCGAGAAGGGCACGCCGAGCTCCAGGATGTCGGCGCCGGCGCGCTCCAGGGCCTTCGCCAGGGCGATCGTGGCGCCCGAGGACGGATCGCCGGCCGTCAGGTACGCGATGAAGGCGGCGCGGCCTTCGCGCCGCGAGCGCGTAAACGCGGCGGCGATGCGGCTCATGCGCCCGAGTCCGCCCGCGCGCGCAGGTATTCGTCCAGATCCTTGTCGCCCCGCCCCGAGAGGTTGACCAGGATCCACGCGGACCGGGGCAGCTCTTTGGCCAGGCGGGCCGCGAAGGCGACGGCATGCGCGGATTCCAGCGCGGGCAGGATCCCTTCGGTCTCGCACAGCAGGGCAAACGCGTCCAGCGCCTGCGCGTCGGACACCTTCGCATACGCGACGCGGCCGGAGTCGTGCAGCGCAGAGTGCTCGGGGCCCACGGCCGGGTAGTCCAGCCCGGCCGAAATCGAATGCGTCGGCAGCGTCTGTCCGAAGGCGTCCTGGAGCAGCATCGTGCGAGTGCCGTGCAGCACGCCGACCGATCCGCCCGCAAAGCGCGCCGCGTGCTCGCCGGGCGCCTCGCCGCGGCCGCCCGCCTCCACGCCGTAGAGCTTGACGCGGGAGGAGAGATACGCCGAGAAGAGCCCGATCGCGTTGGAGCCGCCGCCCACGCACGCGACCGCCGCGCGCGGATCGTGTCCCGTCACCTTCCGGAACTGCGCACGCGCCTCCTTGCCGATCACCGACTGGAACTCGCGGACGATGGCCGGATAGGGATGCGGCCCCAGCGCGGAGCCCAGGACGTAGTGCGTCGTCGCGACGTTTTCGGTCCAGTCGCGCATCGCTTCGTTGATGGCGTCCTTGAGCGTGCGGGATCCGGAGTCCACGGCCTCGACCTCGGCGCCCAGCAGACGCATGCGCGACACGTTGGGAGCCTGACGGGCCATGTCGGTCGTGCCCATGTACACGCGGCACGCCAGTCCGATCTTGGCGGCCGCCGCGGCCGTTGCGACGCCGTGCTGGCCCGCGCCGGTCTCGGCGACCACGCGGGTCTTGCCCATGCGCCGTGCTAACAGGACCTGGCCCAGCGCGTTGTTCAACTTGTGGGCCCCGGTGTGGAGCAGGTCCTCCCGCTTCAGCGCGATCTTCGCTCCGCCGATCCGATCGGACAGCCGGTCGGCGTGAGTCAGCGGCGTCGGGCGGCCGGCGTAGTTGCGCAAGAGATCCGAAAGCTCCCGGCGGAAGCGCGGGTCGCGGCGCCACTTGGCAAACGCGTCCTCGAGCTGCTGGAGCGGCGCCATGAGCGTCTCGGGCGCAAAGCGGCCGCCGTACTCGCCGAAGTAACCCTTTCTCTTAGCCCGGCTCACGGTCCGCCTCCCTGACCGCCGCGAAGAATCGCGTGAGCTTGTCGCAGTCCTTCACCCCGGGCGCGCTCTCGACGCCGGAGGCGACGTCGACCGCCGCCGGATGCAGCCTTCGGATCGCGGCGCGGACGTTGTCCGGCTGGAGGCCGCCGGCCACGATCACGGGAACCGGCCAGCTCGCCTCCGCGATCGACGCCGGGTCCAGCGACGTTCCGGTGCCCTCGCTCGGATCGAACAGCACCGCGTGACAGCGCACCAGAATCTCGCGGCGCGGCACCCCGAGCGAGCCCCCCGACCCGCGCGCGACCGCGATGACCGGCACCGGAGACGCTGCGACCGCCTCCTCGGTCAGCCGCCGGTGGAGCTGGACCAGGTCGAGACGGCCCGCCGCGATCGCGGCTGCGATGGCGTCCGCCTTTTCCTCGGTGAAGACGCCGACCTTGAGCACTCCAGGCCCCGTCGCGTCCGCCAGCTCGCGCGCCGTCTCCAGCGACACGCGCCGCGGCGAGGACTCCGCGAAGTTGAAGCCCACGTAAGCGGCGCCCAGAGCGCACGCCAGCGCGACGTCGTCGGGCCTCGTGAGGCCGCAGATCTTCACAGCGGTCATTGGCGGAGCTCTCTGAGTGCTTCTTCGGGATCCTCGGCCTTCAGGAGGGCCTCTCCGACCAGGAAGGCCTCGAAGCCGGCGGCCCGGAGCTTTGTAATGTCTTCGCGGGTGCGGATGCCGCTCTCGGCCAGGCGGACGGGGCCGGGGGGGATCTCCTCGGCCATTGCGGCCAGCGAAGAAAGGTCGGTCTCGAAGCTCGTGAGGTCGCGGGCGTTGACTCCGAGCACGTCGGGCTCCACGGCGGCGGCCTCGCGGATCTCCAGGGCGCCGTGAGCCTCGACGACCGTCGCGAGGCCGCGGTCTCGGGCCGCCGCCCGGAGCGCGGCCAGGTCCTCTGGGGAGAGGGCCCGCACGATCAGCAGCACCGCATCCGCGCCCAGGGAGACCGCGAAGTCGAGCTGGCGCTCCGTGAGGATGAAGTCCTTCATCAGCACGGGCAAGCCGGAGATGGTCTTGGCGCGCGAGAGCCAGTCGGGCTTGCCGCCGAAGAAGTCTTCCTCGGTCACGACCGAGATCGCGGCGGCGTGGCCGCGCCGGTAGAGGAGGCAGAAGCTCTCGACCTTGCCGTCCGCGCCGGACAGGATCTGGCCGGCCGACGGAGACTGCGCCTTGAACTCCGCCAGGATGCGGATGCCGGGCTCGCGCAGCGAGGCGACGAAGCTCGCGCCGTCCGTGGGCCGCGCCGCGGCGCCGAACGAGGAGTACTCGCCCCGCGACAGCCTCGTCTGCTTGGCCGCCAGGATCTGCGTGAGAGCGTCGGTCATGACGGCAGCGCCGCCTTCTTGAGGCTCTCGAAGCGGCGGGACGCTTCTCCGGTGTCCACAGCCGCGCGGCCCTGCTCGTAGCCCTCCGCCACGTTCCGCGCGCGGCCC
>JBDTXY010000166.1:0-6194 GCA_040005945.1 Acidobacteriota bacterium | reverse complement strand
CGATGTCCAGGTCGCCGCGACCGAGGATCTCGCGGGCGGCGAGAACGCCCGCCTGCCCGGCACCGAGTAGAAGAACGCGCCGCCGGGGCGCCGTGTTCCGGGAGACCAGCCCGCGCCGCGAACGTTCGTAGGCGATGCGCCGGGCCACGCGCAGCGAAAACACGCCGCCGAAGCCCAGGAGAGTGTCCATGAAGATGATCGAGATCGGGATTCGCCACTGCTGAAAACCGTCCGGAACGAAGAGTCGCAGCGCCAGGAGGATTCCGCCGGACCAGATGGCCGCGTTCACGAACCGGCCGCCCTCCCGCATCCCCACGTAACGCCAGATGAAGCGGTGGACCCTCGCGAGAAGGAGCGCTCCGAACTGGAGGGCCAGCACCCACGGCAACTGCGTCGCCAGATGCCGCACCTCGCCGGCGTCGGTCTGAAAATCGAATCGCAGCAGATACGCGAACGCGAAGGCGGCGGCGAGCACCAGCAAGTCGAAGAGGTACTGGATGTCCCGCAGATTCACGCGGCGCCAGGCGCCGGCGCGGCTCGACTGTTCGGTGTCTGGCGCGACTTCGGCTGCCTCCGGGCGAGGCCGGGACAGGTCCGCGATCGACGGGGGCGGTACGCTCGACGGACGCACCATCGCGAGAGCCGTCCGGCCAAGCACCTCGATGTCCGACCACCATGTCCGCTGTTCCAGGTATCGCGCGTACCCACGAAGCTTGTAGGGCTGAAGAACGTCGCGGTAGAAAGTCTCAGGATTTCCGTCCACCGAAGCGAGGAGAGATTCCTCGTTGCGCAGAATCAAGGTGACCGGGTCCGTCAAACCGGGACGAACCTGGAGCGCCAGACGCCAGAGAGGATTGCCGAGATCGACGAATCGGGGAATCTCGGGCCTCGGTCCCACGAGGCTGAGATCACCGAGGAGCACGTTGATCAGAGCCGGGAGCTCGTCGAGTCTCGTCTTGCGCAGAAGACGGCCGATCGGGGTTACGCGCGAGTCGCCCTCGCCGGTCATCAGGAGGCCGGGCGCGTCGGCCCACATCGTGCGGAATTTGAGCAACATGAAAAACGCGCCCCGGCGACCGACGCGTCTCTGACGAAAAATGACGGGACCGGGAGAGGTCAGCGCAACGGCGATCGTGCAGATGACCAAGAGCGGCAGGCCCAGGATCAGACCGAACGCCGCCAGAAACACGTCGGCGCTCCTGGGCAATCCCGCCGGAGGCGGTGAGTCGATGCGGTCCCGATCCGTCAGCGGAATCGTGCTCACGACGATGTCACTCCCTCAACGACCTCACGACTCAAGAGCCCCCCGCCCCGTGCGAGACGGGGACGGCATGCCCGAAAGTGTGGATGAATGTTCACGTTGAGCGCGGAAAACATGGAACCTCCGCCAGAGACGGCGAACGAAAGGAATCAGATTACACCAAGCAAGAAATATACGGCGACGCCCGAGGTCGGCGACGACCCATACCGACGCAAGACCCGAACAGTCAAGGACATACGGTGCCCGAACGCTCCCTGCCTCTCTGATGGTCCCGCTGGCGTAAAGATTCTTGTCACTCCTCGACACCTCAAAGAACGCGAATTGTCACCGGAGACCGGAGCGAGCGGATCAACGTTCGGGAGGGTGCCACGTCTGGCGTTTCAGAAGGGACTACGGCGACGCGCTCTGCCGGACTCGTTCCTCACGGGCCGATGTCGTCGCCCAGTAGGCGAGGAACGCGGCGACGGCGACGCCGAAAATCATCCAATCGATGGAAGCGTTACCCCGCCCTGAGCCGAAGACCGCGAGTCCGGCGAGCATCGCGGCCCCCCCGCAAAGGGCCCGGACCACCTGGTCGTGCCGGAGACCCGTCGCGATGAGGCGTTGATACAGGTGGGATCGGTGCGGACGCCAGATCTTTTCCGCACGGAGGAGCCGTCGCAAAAGGGTGAATAGACCGTCAGCAAGGAAAAACCAGAGGCAGAGCGCCGAGAAGAAGACGGCGCGCCCCCGGCCCTCGGCCTGGATCTCGAACGGAATCGAGGCGAAGAGAAAGCCAAGGCTCGCGGCGCCCACGTCACCAAGAAAGATACGGGCCGGATGCCAGTTGTAGAGCAGAAATCCTCCGCAGGCCCCGGCGATGGCCAGCCCGGTCACGAACGCGGTGTCTGGAAACAGGAATGCAGCCGCCAGTCCGGCGATCACTCCCTGTGACGCGGCAAAGCCGTCGATCCCGTCGAGGAAGTTGTAGAGGTTGGTCAGCCCGACGATCCACAGGATCGCGACGACCACGCCGAAGGGCCCCAATGGAAGGTCGGCCGGTGGCGGAAGAGGCAGCTTTTCGAATCCGCCCACACGAAACACAACGAGGACGGCGGCGACCATGTGCACCGACGCCCGCACCCCGAGCGGGATGCCGCGGAGATAGTCGTCGGCGGCACTCACCGCCGCGACGAGCAGAAGCCCCAAAGCCACGGGCGCCGATAGCAGCGGTAGCCCCAGGCACCATCCCACGAAGGATCCCGCCGCGATACCGGCGAGCACGCCGAGACCGCCACCACGGGGAGTGGGCGCTGTGTGCGACGAGCGATCGTTGGGCAGGTCGACGACGCCGCGGCGGAGGAGGAACCGGACGAGGGCGTACGTCACGGCACCCGAGACGGAAAAGGAGCCGACCGCCACGACGGCGGCTTTCCACCCGCTCACGCGACGATCTCCGGGATCGCATCGATCACGGCCCGGGGGGCCCACGCGATTCGCTCCCGCGCCCTCTGGTCCGAGAAAGTCAGGGTCGATGTCATTCGCGAGAACGTCTGATGCGTGAAGGGCACGGGGCGGCCCGTGACCCGTTCCACGAGGTCTCCAAGCTTCGCGGCCGCGCGGGCCGCCGGGAAGGACAGGCGCGGCGGCGGCCGGCGGCCCAGGGCGAAAGTGATCGAACGCTCGAGCTCTGCGAACGTCGGATGGCGGCCGTCCGTGAGGTGATACACGCCTCCCGCCTCGGAGAGCAGCCGGAGGCCCTTCGCCGCGTCGTCGACCAGGACCATGCTTCGCTTCGCACCGCCGTCAGCGACCCCGTAGTACCAACCTCTGCGTAACGCACCGACCATCGCCCCGAAGTTTCCAGGGGCCTCGCGGCCGACGACGAGAGGGAGCCGCGCAATGGCGACGCGCACGCCCCTCGCTTTTCCCCAATCCCGGACCAGATCTTCCGCGGCGCGCTTGCTGGCGCCGTAGGGCTCGATGGCGAGCCGCGGCGTGTCTTCGTCGAGGAGCTCCCCCGAGTCGAGTCCGTAGACGGAGACGGAGCTGACGAAGACAAAGGTCTTCGGCGGATCCGCCGCGCGGTCGAGCGAGGTCAGCAGGTTCCTGGTGCCTCCCAGGTTCACGTCGGAGAATCGCTGCGCCTCAGCCCGGGTCCGGGGGACAACGTGTGCGAGGCCGGCGAGATGGTAGATGGCCGCCTCGACGACGCCCTTCAGATCGACGGGCGCCATCGCGAGGTCTCCGACGGCGGTTGTCAGACCCTCGATGCGAGTCCGGCTTACGGCGCGAACCCGATCTCCCGCCGCCGCGAGTTCGCGGACGAGGCGGGACCCCAGGAAACCGGAGGCGCCCGTGACGAGACAGCCGCTCATGCGTGCGTCGCCGCGGCCTCCCCGAGGGTCCGGCGCATCCGGGACGCGAGAAGGTCGCGGTCGTACAGGTCACGCGCCACGCGGGTGGCGTTTCCCGAGAGTCGAGCGCGGAGCGACGAGTCGGAGACGACTCTCATGACTGCTTCCGCCAGGCGCCGCGCGTCCCCCGGGGGGACCGAGAGGCCACACTGCTCGCGTTCGAAGAGATCTCGGATCCAACCCTGCGTCGTCTGAACGACCGGAACGCCCGCAGCGAAAGCGTCGAACACTTTGTTGGGCGAAGCCGTCGATAGGAAGGGGACATCCTTGCAAACGAAGAGCGCGCAGTCGGCGCGCTTCAACCAGGCCCGAACGGCATTCTTCGAGAGCAGCCCGAGAAAATGCACCCGATCAAGCCCGAGCTCGTTCGCCTGCGCCTCGAGTGCCTTGCGCTCTTTTCCGTCGCCGATGACCACGACCTCCACGTCCCGAACCGCCTGCTCACGGAGAACCTGCGCCATGTCAAGGATCTGCCGGCAATCGTCGATCAGGCCGACTGTTCCCGTGTAGAGAACGAGCTTCTTTCCCTTCGCCCAGTCCGGGGTGACGAGGTCCGAGGCGCTCGCGGCCGCGCCGTTGTCCGAGGGATTCGGCACGACCTCGATATGCTCGACACCGTAGCGGGACCTGATCCAGGCCGCCATTCCCTCGGAAAGGCAGATCACTCTTGCGGCGCCGCGGTAGCAGCTCCGTTCGACGAACCGGGCGACTGCGATGACAAGCGGGTTGCGGACGATTCCGAGTTGGATCGATCCCTCCGGCCATAGGTCGCGGACCTCGAATACGAGAGGCCGTCGACGAAGGTAGCGGGCGACGAGTGCTGGCAAGGCGACCGTGATCGGCCCCGAGGAGGCGACCACCACGTCGGCCGGAAGTGTCAGCGCGTACCAGGACGCGAGAGCCGCGTACGCTCCGAAGGTGAAGAGGCGCCGCGCGACTCCGTGCTTGTTCGAGAGCCGAACGTTGATCACGATGACGTCGATCCCCTCGATCCGTACTCGGGACAGCAGCCGCGTGGGCCGCAGATCGGACTTGTCGTAGACGCTGGTCACCACGGTCACCGAATCGCCCGCCTGGACCCATCGCGACGTGAACTCGTACACACGCGTGCTCCACGAGCCGGCCGGGGTCGTGAAGTACTGGTAGAAATAGAGAATCCTCAAACGGGGCCGTCCGGGACATCCGCTCGCGCAACGCCCTCGAGGAGCGAGATCACGGCTCGGAACTTCCCACCCGAAGTGCGCGGGATTTTCGCGACTTCTTCGACGATGACCTGCACTCCCTCTCCCATCCGCTCGCGCAGTCTTCGGGAGATGCTCTCAGCGTCGCGGGGGCCGTAACCGGAAGCGGTGACGACGAGGACGCGCACGCGGCCGATCTCTTCCTGGATGATCTGCGCCTCCTGGATCGGAAGGTCCCCCTTGAAGAGGGGATCGAGGCGTCCGATGCGGCGCCCCTCCGGAGTCACGAGTACGTCGTCGCATCGGCCCTCGATCGAGGCCAGTCGGGGCAGAGTTCGGCCGCATGCGCAAGACGGGGACTCCGGCGCGAGGGTGACCCGATCGCCAATGTCGTAGCGGATGAGCGGCATGTCCGCGTTCAGGAGGCTCGTGGCGACGAGCCGTCCGCCGGTGCCCGGAGGGGCCGGTTCGTCGGCATGGTCGCGGAGTACCTCCGTCACCCCGACTTCGGGCCAGAGATGCATCGCGCCTGCTTCGCATTCACTCCCGGCCGAGGCGACTTCCGCCATGCCGTAGGTGTCGCGAACGGGACAGTCGAACGCCAGCGCAATCGCACGGCGCTGGGCGTCGAAGAGCGGCTCGGCGTTGCTGATCACCACCTTCAATCGGGGCATCGGAATGCCGCGCGCGAGCGCCATCGACGCGAGTGACGACAGGGCGGAGGCGTAACCGAGCACGTAGACGATTCGGTGCCGCCGCAAGGCTTCCGCATATGCCGCAATGTTGCCGGGGGCCAGGTGGTGAGCCGACATGTAGAGCTGTCGCAGGCCGCCGTTCCACACCCAGAATGGCGGCGTGGTCCGTTCGGCGGGAGTGACTAACTGCCCTCCCAGGATCGCCCACCGGTCGTGCCGGCTCACTCCGTTCCATCGACGGACGCGCGCTTCGAAGAGCGCATACCAGCGCCGGAGATCCGAGCGCCCGACCCAGAGAGTCAGGGGCGTTCCCGTCGTACCGCTCGTGTGCTTGACGAGGAGAAACCGCGGGCTGCGGTCGTCCGCAATGAACGACCGGGGCCCCGCACGCAGCGCGCGTTTCTGCAGGACGGGCCAGTCTTCCAGGCGTTTGGTCGAGCCGGCCCGGCCCGTCCAGAGGTCACGATAGTGCGGAACGCGGGCCACGGCTCGCGCCAGCAGCGGCGCGAGCGCGGCCTCGCGCCACGCTGCCCATTGCGCCTCGTTCCAATGCTCACGCTCGAGCGCCTGCGCGGCCAGAGATTCCGTGTCGCGGCCGTACCGCCAGGCGCGCAGGTAAAAGCCGCGGAGGCTCGCCGCCGCCGACTGCGCCGGCGGGGGT
>JBDTXY010000165.1:0-6222 GCA_040005945.1 Acidobacteriota bacterium | reverse complement strand
TGCGGTTCAAGACAGGTCTCGTGTTCCTCGGCGCCGCCGTGCTCGCGGCCTCGGCTCTCGCCCAGACAAAGGCCTCCGGCACCGCAAACTGCAAGGAAGACCCGCCCAACCCGGTCGCGGTCGGGGACGTCGACGGCCACGCCTACACCACGGGCAAGTCCCAGTGCACCTGGACGAAGTTCGAGATCGGCGGCGTGGCGTACAAGGACGGAGCCAGCGTCTACATGGCCGAGATCCGCGGCGACAAGTCCACCAGCAGCGGCTACCACACGGCGACCCTGGTCAGCGGCGACAAGTGCGCCTGCAGCTTCCGCGGCGCCTCGACCTCGAAGGATGGCAAGTTCGTCAGCGGCGGCGGAACCTGGACGTTCACGAGCGGCACCGGAAAGTGCAATGGCATCAAGGGCAAGGGCACGTTCAAGGGCACGCCCAACGCCGACGGGACCGTGACATATCAGGTCGACGGCGAATACTCGCTGCCATAGGCGCTCGAGCCCGTCATCCCGAGCGCGGCGAGGGCTTCCGGACTCGACGCGGGCCCGGGCCATCGAGCACGGATCCCTCGTCGCCCCGCTCTTCGGGATGACAGGGGCAGACCCTTAGAATTGGGATCGATGCCCCGTCGCGGCGATCAATCCGAGCGACCCTCGAGTCACGCCGCACGCGCGCGAAAGAGCCTGGTCGACTCCTGCTCCCGGCTCCTGCGCTATCTCGAAAAGAAAAACGACATCCTGCTGCTGACGACGAGCAACCGCTACCGGAAGCATGCTTGGGACGTTCCGAAGTCGACGCAGCTCGCGCTGCGCGTCCGGGACGACCTCGAGCACCGGAAGAAACGCGTCACCCTCATCGACGTCCCGAAGCTGAAGATCCACACCTGCGAGGGCAACATCAGCGGCAAGAAGGGCAACACCTGCGGGCTGCTCGAAGCGAAGCTGCCGGGCCGTTCCAAGAATCCCACGGGCCACCACCGCTGCTGGGCGTCGATCAACAACTCAGACGACGAGCTCTACGTGGTCAGCCGCGAGCTCTTTCGGTCGCGCGTCGTCGTCTTCTTCGTCTCCGTCCGCTGGGGACAGACCAACAGCGTGTATCAGCGGCTCTTCGAACGGTTGAGCTGGATTGAGAACCGGTTCACGACTCTCGGAGAAAAACCCATACCCCAGTTGAAGAAGCTCGAGGCCGGCATGGTGCTCTTCGGCCAGAACTGGAACGACGCGCAGGTCTTGCGGACCCAGCGGCAGAACTTCTCCTGGTTCGGCTGGAAGACGCCGCTCCCGCTCAGTTTCTACTGGCAGTACACGCGAGACGGAGACGACGAATCGCCCGAGTCGTACGTGGGCGCGGTCCAGGAGTTCGGCGCGCTGCTGCGGGAAAGAGAACGGAAGTGACCTCGCGGACCGCGTTCGCGCGCGTGCCGCGGGAGCGAAACAAGCCCGCGCCCATTACGTAGCTCTCGCCAGGACATTCACCTCCGTCCGAAAGGATGTGACATGCGCGTGCTCAGGCAAGCCTTCTTTGTCCTTTCCGCGGCAGCCGCGATCGTCGCCGGTGTTCCGATCCCCGCGAGCGCCTCTCCGAACCAACCTGAACGCGTGGCGGAACAAGTGGTCCACGCACGTCAGAAGGCCATGCAGGAGGCCGCCACCGCCGCCGATGTCGACGCGTTCTTGTCGTTCGGAACCGAAAACATGGTCTACGAAGACCCGGTCGTCAAGATGAGGATCGAAGGAAAGAATCAAATTCGCCAGGGCATGCTCGCTTTCCTCGGCGTCACGCGTGCCGCGCGGATCGTCGTGACCAAGAAGATCGCCCGCGCCAACGTCGTCGTATTCGAACAAAACGTCTCCTTCGAGGAGAAACAAGACGACGGTCGATGGACGCCTCGAACCCGTAGCCAGGTCACGGTCTTCGAGTTCGAAGGCTCTCAAGTTCGGCGAATCGCGGACTACTGGTCACGCTGAGCTCTCTGGCAACAAGAGTGCACGAACAGAGGATGAGGAGGTGCCATGGGACAGCTGACGGCTTTCGTTCACGTATCGATCGATGGCTACTATGCCGGTCCCGGCGGCGAGATCGATTGGTTCAAGTCGATCTCCAAAGACGACGACTATGACGCCTACATCCACCACCAGTCGAGCTCCGGCGGCTCCCTGGTGTTCGGCCGCAAGACCTACGAAATGATGAAGAGCTACTGGCCCACGCCCCAGGCGCGCAAGGCCGACCCGGACATGGCGGAGATCGTGGACCACAGCCCGAAATTCGTCTTCTCCAGGACCCTGAAGAACGAACCCGAACAGCCCAACTGGAAGAACATCACCATCGTTTCCGAGATCGATCCGGCGTGGGTGAAAAAGCTGAAGCAAGAGGCCAAGGGCGACCTCACGATCCTGGGTAGCGGCACGGTCGTGCAGGAGCTCGCCAACCTGGGCGTCATCGATGAGTACAACCTGGTCGTCGTCCCCGTGGTCCTCGGGAAAGGCAAGCCCTTGTTCGAGGACGTCAACAGACGAATCTGAAGCTGCTCGAGTCCAGGGCGTTCAAGAACGGAGTGACGGTTCTGCGGTATAAGCCTGCCTGAGGCCATCGTCACGCTCGCGAAAACCTTGGCCCCACGTTAATACCCGAATCCCCGGAATCGCAGGCGCCGAGTTCTTACAGGAGGTTCCGAAGCCATGCCGACATCAAACAGTTCTCCCGCCACCCCCGAACCTCGTTCCGCGAGCCGCCGCGCGGCGCTCCTGGCCGACCGCATCGAGGAAGGAGCCGCCAAGCTCGCCGCCTACGTGAAGGGGCTCTCGGACACGCAGTGGAGCAAGGCGGTCAACGCCACGGACCGCCGCACCGTCGGCGTCGTCGTGCACCACGTCGCATCCGTCTATCCGATCGAGGTCGACGTCGCCCGCACCATCGCGAGCGGAAAGGCCGTCGAGGTGACCTGGAGAGACATTGCGCAGATGAACGCCAAGCATTTCGGCGATAACGCGGAAGTCAGCAAAGACGCAGCATTGGAGCTCCTGGCCAAGAACAGCCGCGAGGCGGCCGCCGCCGTGCGCGCCCTCACGGACGAAGAGCTCGATCGCGCGGCGCCGTTCGGGCTGAGCTACGGCGCTCCGGTCACCGCGCAGTTCGTCATCGAGGACCACGCCCTGCGCCACTCCTGGCATCACCTCGCGAAGATCCGGGAGAGCCTGGGACAGTAAACGCGCCCCGTAGGGTCCCGGGCTGGATTCGGCGCGATCGGCCGAATAACCCGGAACAAGCTGGAGGATCCTGCGTAGGGGAACGCAGGGGGTGTCCCATGCTCCGTTCCGCCGTTCTTCTCGCCTGCGCGACCATGCTGGCGCCGCCCTGCCTCGCCCAGACGAGGCTCGAGGCGACCGACCTCGCCAACCGTCCGTTTTCCGCGGACTTCGCCCCCGGCGGCAAGCTCCGGCTGTGCGTTCGTTCCGCCGAGGTCCACATCATCGGCACCCACGACGCAACGATCTCCGTCGCCTTGTCGGGGCGAAACGCCGATGACGCCCGGAGGCTCAAGGTCCGGCTCGACCGGAGGAAGAGCACGTCGGAGATGCGCATATCCGGGGGTCCCCACGACGACCTGACGATCACGATCCGCATCCCGTCGGACACCGATCTTTACGCCCGCGTTCCCTTCGGCGAGGTCCACGTCGAAAACGTCACGGGCAATCAGGACGTCGAGATCCACGCGGGCGACCTGACCGTCGACGTGAGCGACGTCAGGGACTACGCGCACGTCGACGCCTCGGTGTTCACCGGCGAGCTGGATGCCGCCCCGTTCCGGGAGTGGCACGGCGGGCTGTTTCGCTCCTTCCGGAGGGATGGGAGCGGCCGACACCATTTCCACGCCCACGTCGGTGCCGGTCAGCTCACCCTGCAATCGAGAGCCAGGGAAGCCTCCGCTTCCCTCCAAGTCAAGTAGTCTCCAGCCGCTTGCGCAGCAGCTCTTCGACGTCGTCGATCTTGTCGCCGACTGAGTGCAGCTTGCGGGCGAGCTCCTTGATCTCGGATTCCGCGCGGCGGTTGACGTCGAAGTCCATTTGGCTGCGCAGCCGGTCTTTCTTGTCCTGCCGATTCTGGCTCATCATGATGACCGGCGCCTGGATCGCCGCCAGCATGGACAGGAAGAGATTGAGCAGGATGAACGGGTACGGATCCCATGCCTGCCGCCGGAGTCCGATGTTCAGGCCCGTGTACGTCACGAGCACGATCCCGAACGTGATGATGAACGTCCACGATCCGCCGAACGAGGCGACGGTGTCGGCCACGTGCTCGCCCGCGGTCTCCTCTTCTTCGATGACTTCGTTGGGATTGCGCGCGGCGCGCCCGCGCACGAGCTGCTGCGCCGCGTGAAACTGGCGCCCGAGCGCCGCGAGCATGTCCATTCCCGCGTGAGGCTTGCGTTCGAGCAGGATCGTGATGTCGCTCCGGTCCACCTCGACGCAGACGATCTCGTCGATCGCCGTCGCGCTGGTCTGGTGCGGCGTCTGCTCGAGCATCGACGCGAAGCCGAAGAACTCCCCGCGCGACGGCTCATCGACGACGACTTCCTGGTGGTCTTCGTCGATGGTGGTCACGCGCGCCGTCCCCGAGACCATGACGTAGGCCTTGTCGCCCGCGTCGCCGATCTTGTAGATGCGCTGGCGCGGCGCGAACGTCCTGACCTCGACGTGCGCGGCGAGCAGGGCCGTTTCGTCGTCGTCGAGCAGAGCGAACAGAGGCACTTGACGCAGGATATCGGGTGCGCACGGCATGACGACGCCCTCCAAAGAGATCTGCGATTCCCGCGGCGTTCCCGGCCGATGACACGCGGCCGGCTTTCAGTCGGCGTTCGAAGGCTCTGAAGTCGGCGCAAATTCGCCTTGTCTTTCTCAGATCGCCGGTAAGTGTAGACCGCTGCGGGATCCGAGAAGCGGCCTGCCGCCGCGTCGGCAAATCGAGGCCGGCCCCGATCCTTGACTTGCCGCGCCGGCAGATAGAGACTCCCGCCATTGCAAGACGTCGGCAACCCCGCCGACGGAGGAGGATTCATGCGGTTCAAGACGTTCCTCGTGTTTCTGGGCGCGGCCGTGCTGGCCACATCGGTATTCGCGCAGACGAAGGCTTCCGGTGCGACTCAATGCAAAGCCGATCCAGCCACGCCCCTCGCGGTCGGAGACGAGCCCGACCACTCCTATGTCGTCGGCAAGTCGCAGTGCACGTGGTCGAAGTTCGAGATCGGGGGAGCTCCGTACAAGGAGGGGATCAGCGTCTACATGAATGAGATCAAGGGCGACAAGTCGACCAGCAGCGGCTACCACACCGCAACCCTGGCGAACGGCGACAAGTGCGCATGCAGCTTTCACGGTACGGGGATGTCGAAGGACGGCAAGCTTGTGAGCGACGGCGGAACCTGGACCTACACGAGCGGCACCGGGAAGTGCAAGGGCATCAAGGGCAAGGGCACCTACAAGGGCACGCCGAACGCCGACGGGACGATGACGTATCAGGTCGACGGCGACTACTCGCTGCCGAAGTAGCGACTCCCTCGCCTCGAAGAAAAAGGAGACGGAAATGAAGAGGATCCTGACGATCGTGGTTCTCGTCCTCACCGCCGGAGTGGCGGCGGCGCGTCCCCCTGAGGATGTCGCGCAGGCGCTCATGCAGCTCGAGAACGACTGGGCGAAGGCGGGGCTCGCCGGCGACGCGGCCGCTTTCGAGAAGCTGCTGACGCCGGACTACGTCTACACGAACGAGAATGCGGATATGGTGACCGGGGCCGAGATGATTGCGGGAATGAAGTCGGGCACCACCAAGTACGACACCTTCACGGTCGGGGACTTGAAGGTCCACGTCTTTGGCGAAGCCGCCGTCGTGACCGGAAAGGCCCACACCAAAGGGAAGGAGATGGGCAAGCCCGTCGATCTAGAGGTTCGCTTCACCGACACGTGGGCCAAGCGGGACGGACGGTGGGTCTGCGCCGCCACGCAGGTGACGCGCATCCCGAAGAAGTAGGCGGCGCGGTCCATTTCTGTCATCCCGAGCGGAGCGAGGGATGCCAGACTCGACGGTCCGAAGCCGCGCTCGGCATTCCCCTCTCCCCCGCGAACGGGGGAGAGGGTGGGGTGAGGGGATTTCACCGGGCGTGTTGGAAATGCACGAACGCATGGCCCGCGCGACCCTGATGGCGTCCGTGATGCTCGCATCCTCTCCGTGGCCGGC
>JBDTXY010000164.1:0-6239 GCA_040005945.1 Acidobacteriota bacterium | reverse complement strand
TGATGCTCAACCTCTACCCCGACAACCTGCAGACCAACATCATCCTGCCGCTGTCCCCCGAGCGCACCCTGACCCGCTTCGAATGGTACGTGCTCGAGCCCAACAGCCCGGGAGTGGCCGAAGAGTTCGCCCGCTCATTCGCGTTCAGCGACCAGGTCCAGCAGGAAGACATCGCGATCTGCGAAGCCGTCCAGAAGGGACTGCGCTCCCGCAGCTACGATCACGGGCGCTACTCCGTCCTGCGGGAGAACGGGGTCCATCACTTCCACGGACTGCTGACCCGAGCGCTGCGCTGAGCCGCGCGGGCGCGTCCGGAGCTCAGGGCCCGTAGAGCCGGAGGCCGAAGGTCAGGCCCAGGAACACCGCCATCTCGCCCCGGGTGTTGGGGTCGTCCGGACAGAAGTTGTTGCCGCCGCAGCCGGCCGTGATGCCCGAGGCGAAGAGCTCCTCGATCCAGGCGGCGTACGGATCCGCAGCGGGCACATCGTCGAAGACGCCCGTGGCCGGCGGCGGCACGTAGGTGACCCCGAGCTTAGCCTTCATGAGAAACACCGCCATCTGCGCGCGCGTAACCGGATCGCCCGGGCAATAGACGCCGGTGTCGCAGCCGGCGGTCACGCCGCTGTGAAAGAGCGTCTCGATCTCCTTGTAGAAGGGGTCCCCGGCGGCGACGTCGGTGAAGCTGTGCCCGATGTGCAGCGTCCAGCTCCGCGAGGCCGATCCGTTGACCGTCTCGGTCACGCTCGCGTCCCAATGCAGCGCGGGCCGCGTGGCGGGGCTGGAGACCGACAGCGCGAAGCAGTTGCCGGTGGCGTCGAAGCAGCCGGCCGGGGCGCCGGCGGCGGGCGAGCCATAGGCCGCGGAGGCGTCGTCCAGCGTGTACGTCGCTCCGGCGGGGCCGCTCAGGCTCGAGGCGGCGCCGGACAACGCCGCGGCCGATTGGGTCGCGGAGCCTTCCCACGCCGGCTCCATCACGACGCCCGATTCGCCCGGCTCCAGGACGCCGTTGCGATCGGAGGATCCCCCGGCGCGCGCATCCATCGCGAGACCGGACGCCAGCGGCGGAGAGTAGCCCAGCTGCACGACCTCGAAATCCGAGGCCGTCAGCGCGTTGAACGCCGGATTCAGGATGTCGTTGTCCCAGCGGTCGTCCCAGGTGCCGCCGATGTACATGTCGCTGCCGTTGTCCGCGACGATCAAGCCGTACGTCTTCATCGCGCGGAAGATCTTCTGCACTTCGGGCGCGAATCCGGAGATGTCCGTGGTGGCCTTCAGCCGAAGGCGTCCGCCCATGGGAAGCGCCGCCGCCGTGGACCCGGCATCGTGGCTGGCCGGGTAGACGTAGCCGTTGGTGCTGCGCACGGTGAAGCGCAGGGCGTGCCGGATCTCATCGGGACCGTACACCTCTTCGTACCGGAGCAGGCCGGGCAGGATCGCCAGGCCGGCGGCGTCCGCCGAGGTCCAGGTGTCCGGGCGCCGGTCGTTGCGGTTCAGGTCGAAGAACGCGCCCGAGCCCGCCTGCCATTGCTGCAGGCCCGCGTCGTACCAGACGTTGTAGAGCTCGTAGAGAAACCGGTTGTCCCGATCCACGATGAGCATGTGGCGGTCCTGCGAGTCGCGGTCGTCGACGTTGCCGGGGTCGCCGCCTTCGACCCAGTGCGGCTGCGTGATCGCTTGATCCGGGATCGGGTAGAACGGATAGGGATTGTTTCCCGGATGGTTCACGCCGTCGCTCTCGGCGTAGTAGAGGAAGTTGACGGTCTTCTTGGGCTGGTTGCCGTCCACCACGATGAACGGCATTCCGTAGATGCTGACGCCGTCGTCCAGCGTGCCGCCTAAGTCCGGGTGCAGGTGCTTCACACCTCCCTGGTTGATGAAGGCGATGTAAGACGCAGATCCCGCGTCCACCGGCGCCGCGGCGATCTCGGTGTTCCACCAATTGGTCGGAGGAAACAGCGGCCAGGGTCCCGGCAGGCTCGTCTCCAGACGCGCGGCCAGCGAGGCGGGAACTGCGGCGGCGGCGGCGGGAGCCACCCAGAATCCGGGCTGCGCGCCGAGGATGCACATCGCCGCGACGGCGAATACGCGGCCCCACTTCCGCGGCGGAGTCGGTGGTTGGAAGCTCATTGTGTCCGGGTCCGGCGATTATGGGCGGCGTCTCCCGCGAAAACACCCTGCCCGGAGGGACAGCGGCTCGCAGCCCGAGAGGGCACTGTCCTCCTTTAGCCCTCCCGGGCAGTCGATTCCCGCGACGCTAACCGTTTACGCTACGAGCATCTTGCTCCCTTGCTCCGCCACCCGGGTCGATGGTTCCGCGGCTCCTCGAAGGATGAGCCCGTGTGGCGGAGCAATCCCCCTCCCAACCTTTGACGCTCTTGACTCACTTGCGTGTGTTATAGTGCTGGCACTCCCACAAGCCGGCTTTTTTGGCGCCCGCAAGGACGTCAGGAAGGACATGCATCCATGAGAGAACGGAATTCCGGCTCTCGCGGGAGGAGCTTTCCCGCGCGACCAGCGGGCGCACTCGCGCTCGCTGTCGTTCTCGGGTCCGCGGCGCTCGCCCGCGGCGCGACGACCTTCCAGGCGTCGTATCTGTACACGACCTCGGGTCCGGCTTCCGGAGGAACCGTCTCTCCCATCGTGGGCAACAAGTTCCAGGCCGGAGCGACCGTCACGGTGGGCGGCGTCCCCGTCTCGGCGACGTTCCACAACTCCACCCGCATCGGCGCGACGATGCCGGCGCTCACACCGGGCGCTCTGTATGACGTCGTCGTCACCAATCCGGGTGGAGCGACGAAGACGATCCCGTTCGGATGGTTCGCGGACTTCAGCGACGTCGCGGCGTCCAATCCCTTCCACGCCTCCGTCGAGAGCATCCTTCGCGACCAGATCACGTCCGGCTGCACGGGCGGTAACTACTGCCCCAACGACCCCATCACGCGCGCGCAGATGGCGGTGTTCCTGCTCCGCGCCGAGCACGGCGGCGACTACATGCCGCCGGCCGCCTCCGGAACCGTCTTCGCAGACGTGGGTCAGTCGGACTTCGCCGCGGACTGGATCGAGCAGCTCTACGCCGAAGGGATCACCGGCGGATGCACCGCCGACCCTCCGGGTCCGCCGCTGCCCAACTACTGCCCCAACTCTTCGGTCACGCGCGCCCAGATGGCCGTCTTCCTCCTCAAGGTCTATGAGGGCGTCAGCCACGTTCCGCCCCCCGCGACGGGAGTCTTCGTGGACTGCCCGCTCTCGGATCCGGCCCTGGCGCCGCTGATTCCCTGGATCGAGGAGCTGGCCCGCCTGCAGGTGACCGTCGGCTGCGGCAACGACGGCTTCTGCCCCAACGACCCGAACACGCGCGGCCAGATGGCGGTCTTCATGACCAAGACGTTCCATCGCTCCCAGGCGATCCGATTCCTGGAGCAGGCGTCGTGGGGTCCCAGCGACGGCGACGTCGGCACGGTCCTGAGCCAGGGATACCTGCCGTGGATGGCTTCGCAGTTCTCCCTCTACCCGTCGTACTACCCGACGATGCTCCTGTGGCCGGGGACGGCGCCTTCCTCCCCGGTGGACTGCACCACGGGCACCTGCCACCGCGATAACTACACGATGTACCCCCTCCACACGCGCCTCTTCTTGTACGCGATGTACAACCCCGACCAGTTGCGCCAACGGGTCGTCTGGTCGCTCCATCGATTGAACGTGGCTTCGGGGTTCGCGCTGACAAGGCCCAGCCAGATGGTTCCCTACCTGAACCTGCTGGAGCAAAACACGTTTGGCAACTACCGGGACATCCTCTACAACGTCACGCTCAACCCGGGGATGGGCGCCTATCTCAACATGTCGACGAACACGGCGACCAACCCCAACGAGAATTACGCGCGCGAGGTCATGCAGCTGTTCTCCCTGGGCACCGAGATGCTCAGCATGGACGGCACGACGCAGAACGACGGCTTCGGCGTTCCGCTGCCGACGTACGACCAGACCGTGATCGACAATCTCAAGCTCGTCCTGACGGGTTGGGAAATCGCGAGCAACGTGCCCTGCGATCCCTTCAGCCAGCAGGGCTCGGTCTGCACCGATTACCTCAATCCGATGACGTTCAACTCGAGCAAGCACGACGCCACCAGCAAGGTGCTGTTCCCGCCGCCCTTCCTGCCCAATGCGGACGGCGTCGGCTCGCAGACCAACGTGGCCGGAGATCCGTCCGGGTACTCGGAGCTGAACACGTCGATCGACGCGCTGTTCAACCATCCCAACGCCGGGCCCTATCTGGCGCGGGAGCTCATCCACAGCCTCGTGACCTCCAACCCCAGCCCCGACTACGTCGAGCGGGTGGCCTGGTCGTTCAACGACGACGGCAACGGCGTGCGCGGAAGCCTGTGGGCGGTCGTGAAGGCGATCCTCCTGGATCCGGAGGCCCGCAACGCGCCCTCGAGCCCGACGTACGGGAAGCTCAAGGAGCCCGAGCAACTCGTGTTGAACGTGCTCAAGGCGTTCAGCCCCAAGTCCACGAACCGTCTGAACAACAGCGACGGCAACATCAACTCCCAGACCAAGGCGATGGGACAGGACACGTACAAGCCCATCACGGTGTTCAGCTACTACCCGCAGGACTACTTCGCGCCGCCCGCCTCGCTCGAGGTCCTGGGTCCCGAGTTCGGGATCATGGACGCGTCGACCTCGCTCAAGCGCGCGAACTTCTTCAACACGATGACGTTCGGAGGCGGGATTCAGCCGGTCCCTCCCGACACGCCCAATGGCACCTCGATCGACTTCACCGAGCTCCAGCTGCTGGCGCCCGACGCGGGGAACCTGGTGGACCGCCTCAACCGGCTGCTGATGCACGGCACGATGTCCGACGAGATGAAGGCTTCCATCATCACCGCCGTCAACGCGGTCACGCCGTCGACGGACACCCTGAAACGCGCTCGCCAAGCGCTTTATCTGGTCGCGACCGCGTCGCAGTACCAGGCGCAGAGGTAACGGCCATGTCACACAATCGCAGGGATTTCCTGGTCAAGACGACGTGCGCGGCGCTGGGCGCCGCGGCGTTCCAGGGCACGGTGCGGCAGCTGGGCCTCGCCAATCTCCTGGCGGTGGAGAACGCGCCCAACTGCACCGGCGGCTACAAGGCCCTGGTTTGCGTCTTCTTGAACGGCGGCAACGACGGCAACAACATGGTCATCCCGTACGACACCACGTACTGGAACCCCTACAACACGTCGCGGGCAGGGCTCGCCCTCACGCAGGCCGCGCTGACGCCGACCGTCCTCAACAATCCGCCCAGCATGGGAGGCCGCCAATTCGCGTTCCATCCCAACATGCCGGAGATGAAGACGCTCTTCAACACCAACAAGCTCGCCGTGGTGACCAACGTGGGTCCGCTCGTCGACCTCATGTCGCAGGCGGAGTACATGAACAACTCGGTGCAAAAACCCTTTGCGCTCTTCTCGCACTCGGACCAGGTCCAGTGCCAGCAGACCGCCCGTGCGGACATCAAGACCCCCACGGGATGGGGAGGCCGGGCCGTCGACGCCGTCCTGCCTTGCAACGCCGGTTCCAGCTTCCCCACGCTGACGTCGATCGCGGGCTCCACGACGTTCTGCCTGGGCCTCGATCAGAGGCCGCTGTCGATCGGCACGGGCGCGCTCAACACGGTCCTCGTGCTCAATGGATTCAGCGCATCGCCCACCAACGACGCGCGGAAGGCCTCGATGAACTACCTCCGCACGATCGACCTGACCGCCACCATGATCGCCGGCGCCAGCGGCATCACGCAGCAGGGTGTGGACACCAGCCTCGCGTTCTCCAGCGACCCGACGATCAACACGTTCTTTCCGGCGACGGACATCGCGAACCAGCTCAAGCAGGTCGCCAAGATCATCAAGCTCAACCAGACCGGCGGGTTGGTCCCGCAGCTGGTGCGGCAGATCTTCTTCGTCTCGCAAGGCGGCTACGACACGCATCAGGACCAGCTCGCGGATCAGGGAAACAACTTCCTGGATCTCTCCCAGGCCATGAACGCGTTCTACAACGCGACTCTGGAGCTGGGCCTGCAGAACAGCGTGACGACGTTCACGCTGTCGGACTTCGGACGGACACTCCAGCCTTCGGGATCGGGCGGCAGCATCGGCTCGGATCACGGCTGGGGCAACCACCAGTTCGTCATGGGCGGGTCGGTCATCGGGGGCGACTTCTACGGAAACCTCAATCCCGTCAGCGGCTCCCGATTCCCGGTG
>JBDTXY010000163.1:0-6285 GCA_040005945.1 Acidobacteriota bacterium | reverse complement strand
GACGGTGCTCATTCCCGACTCCGCGCACGGCACCAATCCGGCCTCGGCCCATTTCGCCGGCTACAAGGTTCGGGACCTGAAGTCCAACGCGCGGGGCACGATCGACCTGTCCGTCTTGAGCGCGGCCATGAACGAGGAGGTCGCCGCGTTGATGCTGACGGTCCCCAACACGCTGGGCGTCTTCGAGGATCAAATCCTGGAGATCGCCCGGATCGTCCACGCTAAGGGCGGGTACCTCTACTGCGACGGCGCGAACTTCAACGCGTTCGTGGGGATCGCCAAGCCCGGCCTCATGGGCGTGGACGTGATGCACATGAACCTCCACAAGACCTTCTCGACGCCGCACGGCGGGGGAGGCCCGGGGTCGGGTCCCGTGGCCGTGTGCGAATCGCTGATCCCGTTTCTTCCGCGCCCGACCGTGGAGCGCCGCCCCGACGGCTCGTTCTTTCTGGACTTCGACCGGCCCGATTCGATCGGACGGCTGCGCACGTTCCTGGGCAACTTCGGCATGTTCGTGCGGGCCCTGTCGTACATCGCGGCGTACGGCAACCGCATCGGCGAGGTCGCCCGAGGCGCCGTCGTCAACGCCAACTACATCCGGGCCCGCCTGACCGGCGTCTACCACCTCAAGTACGACACGCCGACCCTGCACGAGGTCGTCTTCTCCGACAAGGTCCAGGTCGACCGGGGGATTTCGAACATGGACATCGCCAAGCGTCTGATGGACTACGGATTCCATCCGCCGACGGTCAGTTTCCCGTTGATCGTCCACGGCGCGCTGATGATCGAGCCCACCGAGACCGAAGGAAAGCCGGGCTTGGACGCCTTCATCGGCGCCATGCGCGAGATCGCGCGGGAGTGCGAGGAGGATCCGGACATCGTGAGAAAGGCTCCGCACACGACCCCGGTTCGCCGGGTCGATGAAGTCGGCGCGGCCCGGAATCTCGTGCTGCGGTGGAAGCCGTGAGGCTCTGAGATACTCTTCTCTGCGCCACTGATCATGAGCGATTCCTTCCACCGAAAATGCCCGCTCTGCGGGAGCGAGATGCTCCGCTCCCGTTCGAATACCTCCGGCTACACCACCTATTTCTGGAAGAAGCCCTGGAGGACCAGCCTCTTCTCCTGGGGCGTCGAGAAGGTCTACCCGTGGGCCTGCATGGGGTGCGGGGTGGTGTTGTTTTACCTCGACCGGCTCCCGTTGGTTGCGGAAGAGTATCGGTCGGCGCGGGACAGCGGGCGCGCGCCGGAAGGAGTCCCCGCCACCATCAAGCCTTGACCGCGATCGGCTACCTCGACGGCCATCGGCTGTCGCGCTCGCTGATCGCCGGCGCGCAATTCGTGGCCGAGCGCGCCGAGGCGCTCAACAAGATCAACGTCTTCCCGGTCGCCGACGGCGACACCGGCACCAACGTGGCCTCGACGCTGCAGAAGATCTCCGCCGCCATCTCACGCACGCGCCAGCGCCACGTCCGCGAGATGTCGCGCACGATCGCGGACCAGGCCGTCGGCAACGCCCGCGGCAACTCGGGAGCGATCCTCGCCCAATTCTTCTGCGGATTTTCCGAGGGATTGCCCGACGCGCCGCGGGTCACGGCGTTCGCGTTCGGCCAGGCCGTCGTCCAGGCCGGAGAATCGGCCTACTCGGCCATCGCGCGGCCGGTCGAGGGCACGATCCTGACGGTCATTCGCGACTGGGCGCGCCACGTGGCCGACCGCGCGGCGGCCGTCCCCGATTTCGGCGTGCTCCTGCCGGAGTCTCTGCAGGCTGCGCGGCGCTCGCTGGAGAACACGCCCAAGCAGATGAAAATGCTCCAGAAGGCCGGCGTCGTGGACGCGGGAGCCCAGGCCTTCGTCTATCTGCTGGAAGGCGTCGTGCGCTATCTGCGCGAAGCGGCGCGGCTCGCGCCGCCTCCGGTTCCGCCCGAGGAGGTCCGGGCCGCGACGTTCGACCGGACTCCGGAATCGATCCTCTTCCGGTATTGCACGGAGGCTCTGTTGGAGGGCGAAGGGATCGACCGCGACTCGCTGCGCCGGCAGGCCGCCCTGCTCGGAGACTCGATCGTCGTCGCCGGCGGTGCCTCGAGAGTTCGCCTGCACGTCCACACAAACGAGCCCGAGAAGCTCTTCGAGGTCGTGGGCCGCTTGGCCGAGCTCGCGCAGACGAAGGTCGAGGACATGCGCGCGCAGCACGAGTCCCATTTCGATCAGAACCGGGCCAAGCGCGTGGGAATCGTGACCGACTCGACCTGCGATCTGCCGGGCCCCATGATCGAGGATCTTCACGTGGGAGTCGTGCCGGTGCGCGTCTATTTCGGCTCGGAAAACTACCTGGACAAGGTCACGATCACGCCGGCCGAGTTCTATGCGCGATTCTCGGTGACCGACGAGGCGCCCAAGACCTCGCAGCCTCCGCCCGCGGACTTCACCCAGGTCTACGAAAACGTCGGGCAGCATGCGGGCGCGATTGTCTCGGTGCACTTGTCCGCGAGCCTTTCCGGAACCCACCAGGCCGCGATCGTGGGGGCCCGGCCGGTTCCGAAGACCCACATCCAGCACGTCGACAGCCGCACGGCGTCGGTGGGGTTGGGCCTGGTGGTCCGGGCGGCCGCGGCATCGGCCGCCGCGGGCCGCAGCGCGGACGAGGTCGCGGACACGGCGCGGGACGCCTCCGCGCGGGTGCGGATGTTCATCGCCGTGCCCACCCTGAAGCATCTCGTGCGCGGGGGAAGGGTGTCTCCGCTGCGCGGTCTGATCGCCCGCATCCTGGGTCTCCTGCCGATCCTCACGATCACGCCCGAGGGTAAGGTCGCGCCGGCGGCCAAGGCCCGCGGGTACGCGGCCGCGCGCCGGAAGATGATGGCCCTGCTGTTCGCGGCGGCGGGGGAGGACGGAGGCAGCGCCTCGCGCCGGTTCGGCATCGCGCATTGCGACGCGGAGGACGCCGCGGAAGAGCTGGCGCGCCAGATTCGAGCGCGCTACGGGGAATCCGACGTCACGATCGCGGAGTGCGGTCCGGCGTTGGGCGCCCATGGCGGGCCGGGAGCCCTGGCCGTGGCGGTGCTGCCGTAGATGCCCGTCCTCTCGACGATCGGGCACTCGAACAAATCTCTCGCGGACTTCATCCCCCTTCTGCGTCAACACGGCGTCTTGCGCATCCTGGACGTGCGGCGATACCCGGCGTCGCGCAAGTGGCCGCACTTCGATGCCGCCGCGCTCGCGGAGGGGCTCGCGGCCGCCGGGATCGACTACCAGGGCCTCCCGGAGCTGGGCGGCCGCCGGAAGCCGCTGCCGGACTCGCCGCACACGGCGTGGAGGGAGGAGGGCTTTCGGGGTTTCGCCGATTTCATGGACACCCCGGATTTCGCGGCGGGGCTCGCGCGCGCCTGCGCCCTGGCCGCGGGGACGCGATCCGCGCTCCTGTGCGCGGAGGCGCTGCCCTGGAGGTGCCATCGCTCTCTGATCGCCGATGCCTTCCTGGCTCGCGGCTGGGAGGTCTGCGACATCGTCTCCGCGGCCCCCGCGCGGCCGCATCGGCTCCCCGATTTTGCGAGGGTGGAAGGGGGCCGCGTGATTTACGACGGCAAAGCGGAAGATCTCAAAGGCGCTTAACCGTCAGGAGGAGGACGTCGCGGGATCCCGGACGGATCCCCGTTTTTTTCCACTCCGCGACCAGGACGGCAAAGCTCGCCGAGAGCGATTGATTCTCGGCCGAGCGCGCCAGCCGCATCACGTCCTTGTCGGGCGAGGTGGGCTTGTCCGGCGACGCCAGCGCCGCCAGGCCGCTGGACGCGATCACGAGCAGGTCGCCCTTGCCGGTTTCCAGCGAGACTTCGGAGCTGCCGCCCGACTCGCGGATCTCGAACGGCACCGGCCGGCCGAAGCGCAGCAGGTAGGGCACGGGCGCCTCGCGCGCGGCCAGGCTGAGGCGGCCCTCCTGCCAGCGGGCGGCTGTGACCGCGCACGCCGGTTCCGCGGAGCCCACCCTGTCCACGAGTTCCGCGGGCGAGGCCGTGTCGAGGAGACGGCGGCCGACCGTGGAGGCGCGCACGAGGCTTCCGATCGCGCTCTCCAGCGGGCGGCGATCCTCGATCAGCAGGAGCGACAGGATCCCGGGCTGCGCGTCCACCGCGTAGATCGCCAGGTTCGGCTCCTCGGAGCGCCACAGCAGCGGCGAGGACTCGAAGCCCGGCGTCGCCGGCCACGCCGACGGGTTGAGCAGCGGCATGACGCCCTTGAGGATCCCCGCGGCCCCGTCGCGGCGCGCGGCGGCGACGGCGGCTTCGTGCTCTTTCACGCTCCCGACCGCCAGCGCCGCGTGCGTCCCGACTTCCGCCAGGAATTCCTCGTCCTCCTTGGTGAAATTGCGCCGCCGCTTGTTGAGGATCTCGACCACGCCCACGATCTCGCCGCGCGGCGTCCGCATGGGAGCCGCCAGAATCGACAGGGTCTTGAAGCCCGAGGACGCGTCGGTGCGCTTGTCGAATCGGGAGTCCTGGTAGGCATCGGCGATGTTGACGACGACTCCCTTCTGCGCCACCGTCCCCGCGATCCCGGCTCCCATCGGAAGCCGGATGGGATTGACCGCGCCGCCCTCCAGGATCTGGCTGACCAGCTCGCCGTTGGCGGGATCCGACAGGAAGATCGTTCCGCGCTCGGCGTCGGTCTCCGAGGTCGCGGTCTTCAAGATGATGCGGAGGATCTCGGTCGGGTCGAACGTCGCCGCCAGCGATTTGTTCGCCTCGAGGATGACCATGAGCTTGACCATCTTCGCGCGCGTGACCGAGACCTCGGCCAGCACGCGGTCCAGGACCTGGCCCTCGAAGGCCCCGATGGCGTCGGCCAGCGACGTCGCGTCTGCGAACCGCGATTCCGGGTCCTTCGCGATCGCGCGCTCGAGGATGTCGCGCAGCTCCGGCGGCAGATCGGGCCGCAGTGTCTCGATGCGGGGCGCGGCCTCCGAGATCACGCGGCGCACCAGGCGGGCGGTGTCGTTGTCGTCGAAGGGAACGCGTCCTGTGAACATTTCGAAGAGCAGGACGCCCATCGCGTAGACGTCGGTCCTCTGGCTGGGCATATCGCCGCGGAGGAGCTCCGGCGCCAGGAACTGGGGCGTTCCCGGGACCGTGTCGCTCTGCTCGCCGCGGTAGAGGCTGGTCTCGACGGCGATGCCGAAGTCCATCAGGCGGGGCTTTCCGTCGTCGCTGACGATGACGTTCTCGGGCTTGATGTCCCGGTGCAGGACGCCGATGCGATGCGCTGCCGCCAGGCCACTGCAGATTCCCTTGGCGATCGAGAGGCCGCGTCCCAGCGGCAGCATGCGTTCGCGTTCCTCGATCTCCTTGAGCGTCTTGCCGGGCAGGTACTCCATCGAGACGAACTCTTCGCCGTCGAGATCGACGAGGTCGTAGACCCGGCAGACGCTCTCGTGGGTGACCTTCCGGGACAGGATGATCTCGCGCCGCAGCGTCTCCCGCCGCTCGGGCGACACCCGGTCCGGGCGGATGCGCTTCAAGGCGATCTGCTGATCGAGCTTCAGATCATGGGCCCGGTAGACCACGCCCATCCCGCCGAATCCCAGGACCGTGTCGATCCGGTACCGATCGCCCAGAATCGTGCCCACGGTAACCGGCACTTCGCGAGAGGCCGGTTTGACGGCCGATCCATCGCGCGTGGGGAGCTCGCTCTCGTGGGACAACTCCACGGATTCTAGCCTGCGGCGCCTCGGAGGACCCGGGCGCCTTTTTTTGACTTTCGCGGCGACGAGGACTAGATTGCCGACCGAACGTGCGAATCGATCGTCCGGTCTGTGGATTGGGAGGAAAACCGTGAGACAGAGCCGTCGAATCCCCCGGTCGCGCGTCTGGCCGGCGCTGTTGGCGCTCCTGGTCAGCGCCCCGGCATTGCCGTCCGGATTCCAGGTCATGACGCAGGGAGCGCGGGCAACCGGAATGGGGCTCGCCTTCACGGGCGTCGCCGACGATCCGTCCGCGGTCTTCTACAACCCCGCCGGGATCGGATTCCAGGAGCACTTCTCCGTGATGGTCGGCGGCTCCGTCCTGGGCCGCGCCAAGGCGGACTTCGAAGGCGCCAATCCCTTCCCCGGAGAGGGCGATTCCGAGAGCGTGCAGAAACAGATGTTCATCGTCCCCAACCTCTACGCGGTCGTGCCGCTGACGCAGGAGCTCAACTTCGGCCTGGGGATCAACGCGCCCTACGGGCTGGGCTTGCGCTGGAACGATCCGGAGCATTTCTCGGGCCGCTTCGTCTCGCAGAACGCGGTGATCA
>JBDTXY010000162.1:0-6288 GCA_040005945.1 Acidobacteriota bacterium | reverse complement strand
AGCCCACAGGAGCCTCAGGTAGTCGTAGATCTCCGTGACCGTGCCCACCGTCGATCGCGGATTCTTGGAGGTCGTCCGCTGCTCGATCGAGATCGCCGGCGAGAGGCCTTCGATCGAGTCCACATCGGGCTTTTCCATCTGTTCGAGGAACTGGCGCGCGTAGGCCGAGAGCGATTCGACGTACCGCCGCTGCCCCTCGGCGAAGATCGTGTCGAAGGCGAGCGACGACTTGCCGGAGCCCGAAACGCCCGTGATGACGATGAGGCGGTTGCGCGGGATGTCGCACGAGACGTTCTGGAGGTTGTGTTGCCGCGCGCCGCGGATCCGAAGGAGGTCCATGGGAAGGGGGATTCTAGCCTCAAGCTAGTATTTGCCGATCATGTTCTCGTCGGCCGACGCCAAGTTCATCGTCCTGGCGTTTTCCTCGCTGTTCTCGGTCATCAACCCGATCGAGGCCGCACCGATCTTCGTCTCCATGACGCAGGGCTTCCCCAGGGAGCGCCGGAGCATCGCCGTGCGCGCGTGCCTGGCGGCGGCGCTGATCCTGTCCATCTTCGCCTTGACGGGTGGCGCGATCTTCGGACTCTTCGGCATCACGCTGCCGGCCTTCCAGATCGCCGGCGGCATTCTCTTCACGACCATGGGCCTGACGACCCTGCGCAGCGACGATCGGCGGGATCGGACGGAGGACGCGTCGCCGAAGGGCGATCCCTCGATCGTCCCCCTCGGGATGCCGCTGATCGCCGGTCCGGGCGCGATCTCGACCGTCATGGTGCTGGTCGGGCAGGCACGTGACGGAGGTCACAGGATGGCCCTGGCGGTGGCCATCGCGGCCAACATCCTGCTGACCCTCCTGATTCTCCTGTCGGCACCCACCTTCGTCGCCCGAATCGGCGAGACCGGACAGCGGATCGTGTCGAAGGTCATGGGCCTGATCACGGCGGTGATCGGCGTGCAATTCGTCCTCAACGGGGTCGAGACGGTCGCCTTGGCCATCCTCAAGGCCGGTCGCGCCTAGGAAAGCAGTCTCTCGACAACCCTGTCCTCTCCCCCGAATTCGGCCTTCGGCACCTGTACCAAATCCCCTGTCCGTAAACGCCTGACAGCGTTATAATTACGCCTTAATCCAATGAGCGTTCCGGTTCGGGCTTTGGTCGTGGACGATTCGGCGTCCAGCGCCGGTCTCCTCTTCGAGGAGCTGCGCCGCGGCGGCTTTGAGCCCACCCTCGAGCGCGTCACTTCCCGCGACGAAATGGAGGCCGCGCTTTCCGATCACGTGTGGGACGTCGTGCTCTCGGATCTGTCGGCCGCGCAGCTCGACGCCTTCGACGCCCTGACGCTTCTCAAAGAGCGCGACATCGACATCCCCTTCCTCATCGTTTCGGAAACGCTAGGCGAGGAAACCGCCGTCCGCGCGATGAAGGCCGGAGCTCAAAACTGCATCCCGCGCGCCAGTCTCATGCGCTTGTGCCCAATCCTCGAACGGGAATTGCGGGAGGCGCAGATCCGGAAGGAACGGCGACTGGTGCAGAGGGCCCTGTCGGAGAGCGAGCTGCGCTTCCGCAGCCTGGCCGAGTCCGCGCCGGACGCGATCCTGACCGCCGATAGCGTCGGCACCCTGCTCTTCGCCAACCGGTCCGCGGAGAGCGTGTTCGGGCTCCCCGTCGCCGCGCTGATCGGGCAGCCCGTGACATCGCTGATCCCCGACTTCCAGCCCCACCGCCCGCGGAGCGGGGACAACGGCTCTCCGGAACGCTTCCCCTCCGCGGGGCTCCACGCGACCGGCCGGATGCTGCCCCTGGAGCTCTCGTTCGGCGAGCTCATGCGCGACGGCAAGCGCCTCATCACGGTCTTCGTGCGCGACTTGTCCGAGCGGACGCGCAGCGAGCAGGCGCTGCGGGACTCGGAGGAGCGATTCCGCCGGGCCGCGCTGATGTCCGGCGACCTCATCCACGAGCTGGACCGCGACAACAACCGGATCGTGTGGTTTGGCGACATCGATCGGATCATGGGCCACGACTCCGAGGAGTTTCCCCGGACGTTCGATGCCTGGGAAAAGGCGATCCATCCCGACGACCACTCCCGGGTGATGGCCTCCGTGGTCAAGCACTGGGAGAGCGGCGAGCCCTTCTCGGAGGAGTACCGCGTGGTCCGGAAGGACGGCGCGCTGCTCCACTGGCACCATACGGGAACGCTGCTCCGGGGGACGGATGGACAGCCCAGCCGGCAGGTCGGGACCATCATGGACGTCAGCGGGCGGCGCCAGATCGAGGAAGCGCTGCGGGTGTCAGAACAGCGCTATCGCATGCTCTTCGAGCGCAACCTCGCCGGGGTCTATCGCTCGACCCTGGATGGCCGGATCGTGGACTGCAACGAGTCCTTCGCCCGGATCTTCGGATACGCATCCCGCGAGGAAGTCCTGCAGCAGGCGGCCTGGGACTTCTACTGGAAGCCGGAGGATCGCGAAGCCGCGGTCGCCAAGCTGCTCGAGCGCCAGAGCTTGACCAACTACGAGCTGTGCCTGCGCCGGAAGGACGGGAGCAGCGTCTGGGTGCTGGAGAGCGAGAACCTCATCGAAGACGCGGACGGGGCTTTGTCGGTCATCGAGGGCACGACGATCGACATCACCGAGCGCAAGCGGGCGGAGGAACAGGTCAAGCACCTGGCATTCCACGACCCGCTGACCAACCTGCCCAACCGTCTGTTGTTCAACGACCGGCTGACGCTGGCCGTCGCGCAGGCGCACCGCCACAACCAGCGGCTGGCCGTGTTGTTCCTGGATCTGGATCGCTTCAAGGTCATCAACGACTCCCTGGGCCACTCCGTGGGCGACGAGCTGCTCCGCCAGGTCGCCGAGCGCATCCAGGAGCACGTGCGCGAAGGCGACACGGTCGCGCGGCTGGGCGGGGATGAGTTCACGCTGCTGGTTCCGGGGATCAGCGCGGAGGAAGACGCCGCCAAGATCGCCGGCAAGATCTGCGGCGCCGTCCACGACCCGTTCTGGATCGACGGCCGGGAGCTCTTCGTCACGACGAGCCTGGGCGTGAGCGTCTATCCCTCGGACGGGCACGACGCCGAGACCCTGGTCCGCAACGCGGACTCGGCCATGTACCGCGCCAAGGAGCAGGGACGGGACAACTACCAGCTCTACACGCCCGCGATGAACGCCAAGGCGATCGAGCGACTCTCGCTGGAGAGCCGGCTGCGCCAGGCGGTGGCCAACAACGAGCTGGAGCTGCATTTCCAGCCCTTCATCGACCTGCGGACCGCCGAGGTGCTGGGAGCGGAGGCGCTCATCCGCTGGCGCCATCCCGAGCTGGGCCTGATCCCCCCCGGCGACTTCATCCCGATCGCCGAGCTCTCGGGGCTCATCGTGCCGATCGGCGAGTGGGTCTTGCGCACCGCCTGCGCGGAGGCGCGCAAGTGGCATGAGAAGGGGTTCCCGGCGATGACGGTCTCCGTCAACCTCTCCAGCCGTCAGTTCCAGCAGACCGACCTCGTCAGCCAGGTCACGCACGCGCTCGAGGAGACCGGGCTGGACGCGGACAAGCTGGATCTCGAGATCACCGAGTCCAATGCCATGCAGAACGCGGAGCACTCCATCAACACCCTGTGGGGATTGAAGAAGCAGGGCGTTCGGATCTCGATGGACGACTTCGGGACCGGCTATTCCTCGCTCAACTATCTCAAGCGCTTCCCGATCGATCGGATCAAGCTTGATCAATCCTTCGTGCGGGACCTCCCGGGCGACAAGGACGACGCCGCGATCGCGATGGCGGTCATCGCGATGGGCCAGAGTCTGGAGCTCGTCGTGATCGCCGAAGGCGTCGAGACCGAGGAACAGCTTCGGTTCCTGAGCAATCACAACTGCGACCAGTTGCAGGGCTTCCTATTGTCGCGCCCGCTGCCGCCCGAGGCGTTTCAGGCGTTCCTGGCCCAGGTCAGCGATCCGGAGGCGATGGTCAAGCGCGCGCGGTTCGCCAGCACCCGCGACAATTGAGCGGGCGCTCGACGCGCCCAACGGGAGCGGAGAGTTGTTCTCGGCGGTTCGCAACAGAGCTACCGGGGCCGCGGGGCGTCCTCGTCGGAGATCGAGCGGACCATCTCCAGCCCGTCGCGCCCGGCCCCGTAGTAGCCGCGCAGACGGCGGCCCTCGCGGAATCCCAGGCTCTCGTAGAACGCGATCGCCGCGGCGTTGCGCAAGTCCACCTCGAGGCGGATCTGGCGCGCGCCCGACTGCTCCAGCCGGCGGACCAGCTCATCCAGGAGGGCGCGTCCCACGCCCTGGCGGCGGCGGCCGGCGGGGACGTCGATCGTCACGATGTGGCCCCGCGTCCCGGAACGGTTGCCGATGGCGAACCCGGCAAGCCCGGAGCCGATCTCGGCCACGACGCCGATCGCGTTGGGACGGGAGAGGAACTCGCGAATCTGGCCTCGCGAATAAGCGATTTCGGGCTCGAAGCAGGCCTGATCCAGGCGATACGCGTCGTCGAGGTCTCCGGAGCGAAAGTCGCGGAGCCGGATCCCCGTCACCTCAGCGCCGCCGCATCTCCCGATCCGCTTCCCGCTTCAAGTCCCGATCTCGGATCGCGTCGCGCTTGTCGTGCTGCTTCTTGCCCTTGACCAGGGCGATCTCGGCCTTGACTCGCGAGCCCTTGAAGTAGATCGACAGGGGAACGCAGGCGACCCCCTTGGTCGCGACCGCCCCGGACCAGCGGTCGAGCTCCCGCCGGTGGAGCAGGAGCTTGCGGTCCCGCTCCGGAAGGTGGTTAGTCCAGGAGCCGGAGGCGTAGGGCGAGATGTGCGCCCCCACCAGAAACGCCTCGCCGTCCCGGAATTGGATGTAGGAGTCCTTGAGCTGGGCTCCCCGGTCCCGCAGGGACTTCACTTCGGTCCCGGTCAAGACCAGCCCCGCCTCGGTCCGGTCGTCCACGAAATAGTCGTGGAAGGCCTTCCGGTTCGTCGCTACGGTTTTGACCTTGACGGTTTTCGGCTTCGCGCCGGCCTCTCTCGTGAAGCTCAAGAAGGCAGTCTAACCCTGCGCGAGAAACCCGAAATGTGTGTCGCAGTCGATACGGTTGTGTACCTTCTACTACAAGTTGCAGACTGCCTGGCAAAATGAAGATTGTGCTAAGCTTTTCAGGAATAACGAGATATCCTCAGATCGTTCCGCGGCGTAGGACCTGGCACGATTGCTGCGATCCGATCGGCTGCGTATAGAGAGCATGAGACAACAAACGACTTTGCGTACAGCGGTCTCTATCGAGGGCGTCGGCCTTCATTCGGGCCACCCCGCCAAGGCGCATTTTCGACCCGCCCCGATCGACCACGGGCTGGTCTTCCTTCGACTCGAGCATCCCGATCGCCCCGTGCCAGCCCGGGTGGAGTCCGCTTCGACCTTCGACTACGCCACCACGCTCACACACGACGGCGTCTCGATCGGGACGGTCGAGCACGTGCTGTCTGCAGCGGCCGGGGTCGGGCTGGACAACTGTCTCATCGAGATCGAGGGTCCCGAGGTTCCGATCGTCGACGGATCCGCCCTTCCGTTCGTCCGCCTGTTTCACGCGGCGGGGTTCGAGCGCCAGGACGCCCTCGTGTCGCCGATGGAGCTCTCCGGGCCCGTCGAGGTCATCCGCGAGGACCGCCGGGTCTATTACGAGCCCGACGGGCCCGGCCTGACCATTACCTACGAGATCGACTTTCCGCATCCCATCGTGGGCCGCCAGGAGATGACTTTCGTCTTCAAGCCCGAGGAGTTCGCGTCACGAATCTCCCCGGCCCGCACGTTCGGGTTCGCCAGAGAGATCGAAGTGCTGCGGGCGCGCGGATTGGTTCGCGGCGGGAGCCTCCACAACGCCGTCGTCCTGGACGATGCGGGCATCATCTCGGGGCCCCTGCGGTTCCGGGACGAGTTCGTCCGCCACAAGATCCTGGACCTGTTGGGAGATCTCGCGCTGCTGGGCCGCCCCCTCCATGGACGCATCCACGCCCGCAAGGCGGGGCATGCGCTCCACATCGATTTTGCCCGCGCCCTGAATGCCGCCTTGACGAGCCCGCGCGCCGCCGTCGCGGAAGGCGACGACTCCGATCGCCGTGCCGCGATCGGACAGCCCTAGCCAGAGCCCTCGTCTTCCAGCAGCTTGGTCTCGAGCACCTGCTCAGCGGAAAACCCTTCCAGCCTCAAGTAGTGCTCGGCGGCCATGTAAAGTGCTTCGGCCGGCGCGAGCCCCACGATCTCGGAGCCCACGATCGAGACGCCGTGGCGCTGCGCCTCGGAACGCACGC
>JBDTXY010000161.1:0-6298 GCA_040005945.1 Acidobacteriota bacterium | reverse complement strand
GTTTCGCTCGCCCGGACTCGCGAAACTTGGTCGCGTTGCGAGCGATTGGAGCAATTTGGTAAGCGAGTCTTGAATTCTGAGCCCGGGGGACCGGGTGCTGGCACAATGGATTGCCAGGAACGACAAAAACGGGCCCTCCACCACACTCTTTCATGCGCCTACAGTTTTTCGGGACGAAGGGGTACGTCGAGGAGTCCTCGCGGGGGCATGCGGGGCACTCCGCCTTCGTGCTGGAGGAAGTCGGCTTTCGCCTGCTCTGCGACTTTGGGCAGAACCGCAAGGGCATGCTGTCCAAGATCCGGCCCGACGCCGTCTTTATCTCGCACGCCCATCCGGACCACGCTTGGGGGTTGGAGGAGGGGCTGGACGCTCCGGTGTATGCCTCGGAGATCACGCACGAGCTGTTGGCGAAGTTCCCGATTTCCCAACGCGTCGTGTTGGCCCCGGACGTCCCGGCCGACCTGGGCCCGTTTCGGCTGACGGCCTTCCCGGTCCGGCACTCCGTCCGATGCCCCGGCGTCGCCGCCCGCATCTCGGTTCCGGGTTTCACGATCGTGTATTCGGGGGACATCGTCGCGTTCGACGATCCGGAAAGCGCCCTCTCGGGCGCGGACTTCTACATCGGCGACGGATCCACGCTGACGGGCTCGCTCGTTCGGAAGCATAAGAGCGGCACGCTCATCGGCCACACGACCGTGCGCGCGCAACTGGGGTGGCTCGCGCGCTACGGGATTCCGCGGGCGATCTTTTCCCACTTCGGCAAGGGTCCGATCGAAATGGGCGACGCGGCTCTGGAGATCGCCCTGGCGGAGCTGGCCGTCGATCCGCCGCCGGGTTGCGCGGTGATGGCGGCGCAGGACGGGCTGGAGCTGGAGATCGGACTCTAGGCGGGAACGCTCAGCGCAGCGAGGATCGGCTGTGCGCCGGCAAGGCGGGCCCGGGCGCGACGACCGGCGCGCCGTGCGACACCGGTTTTTCGGAAGTCTCCAGCACGGCCCGACGGGCTTCCCGGGTTCGCTTGACGAAGGCGAGCAGGCCTCCCGCCATCATCACGTAGAACCCTCCCCAGACCAGCCCGATGAGGGGCTTGCGCGTGACGTCGACCGAGAGCGACTCGACCGTCGCGGCCTGGAACTCGTCGGCCGGATTCTTCGAGACGCCCGTGAGGCGCACGACCACCGAGCCGTCGTTGGGCGAGACCGCGAGCACGCGGACCTTGGCGCCGGCCAATCCCGGAATCGGCAGCTCCTCGGCTTCGGGCTCGCGGCCGTCCATGTGGTAGACGTATTTGACCGTGATGTCCTGGTTCGACCCGCCGGGCGGCGTGATCGTCAAGTCCGTCAGGACCAGGATCGTCTTCTCACCCCGCATCATGGCGGAGCGGTCGGCGTTGAAGTCGCGGAACGTAAATCCGGTCCCCTCGATGTTCGTCGTCGTGCCCTTCACCAGCCGGACGTCGCGGCCCACCACTTCGGGTTGGGCCGAATCGTATTGCTGGGGCGCGATGTAGAGATCCATGACCGTCGAGCTTCGGATCGCGGGGTTGGCCATCATCTGTCCGGTGCGGCTGTTGACGTACATCTTGGGATACGCATAGAACGTCTTCCCCCGGGCGGACTCGACCTTGACCTCCATCGCCTGCTTGCGCTGCGCGGTGCCGGGCACCACGCGGAGGAACGTGAGAGTCGTATCGCCCGCCTTCTGGGGCACGTTGACCGGAAGCGTCAGGCGCTGCGACACGGCGTACGCGCCCGATACGACGATGCCGGCCAGCATCAGCCCCACGCCCACGTGCGCCAGGTATCCGCCGGCGCCCGCGAACTTGCCGTTCTTGACCTTGCGCATCACGGCGCGCAGGTTCATGTCGGCGGCGAAGAAGGCGGCCAAGAGCAGGATCAGGGTCTCGGGCTTGCGCGCCCCGAGCGCGAACGCGACCAGCGTGAAGACGCCGGCCACGGCCAGCGAGCGCCGCGCGCTCATCAGGAAGGCCCGCGGGGTCTCGCCCTTCCAGGACACGAACGGGACCAGGCCCGCCAGCACCAGCAGGAGAAATCCGGCCGGAGCCGTGGTCTTGCCGTAGAAGGCGGTCTGGACCTGAGAGGGGTTGCCCGAGAGACGCGTCAGCAGCGGCGCGGAGGTTCCCAGAAGGATGACGCAGGCCAGCGCGCAGAACACGGCGATGCCCAGGATGAACAGGACGCTGCGGGACAGGACGGGGGTCTGCTCGTCGTCGGCGACCGGAATGCTCCGCCACCTCCAGGCTAGCAATCCGGCCGAGAGCGTGATGAAGGTGGCGAGGATCCCAATCAGCCATCCGGTGATCCCCAGGTCGATGAACGAGTGGACCGAAAAATCCGCGAGGACGCCCGACCGGGTCAGGAACGTGCCGTACAGGATCGCGGCGTAGGCCGTGGAGGCCAGGATCAGGTTGACCTTGCGATGGCGATTGCGGGAGCGCTGGAGAAACATGCCGTGCACCAGAGCCGCGGTAAAGAGCCACGGGACCAGGCTCGTGTTCTCGACCGGATCCCACCCCCAATAGCCGCCCCAGCCCAGCGTCTTGTAGGCCCAGTAGCCGCCCATCAGGATCGCGGTGCCCAGCGTCAGGAACGTCAGCAGCGCCCACGGCACGGCTCGGGTGATCCAGCCGTCCCACCGCTTCTTCCACAGCGCGCCGATCGCGAAGGCGAACGGGACCGACAGCGAGGCGAATCCCAGGAACATGACCGGCGGATGGATCACCATCCACGGATCCTGGAGCAGCGGGTTCAAGCCGACGCCGTCGGCCGGCACCGGCGGGGGCAGAATCTTGAACGGGCTCTGCTTGCAGAGGATCGCCACGATCCCGAGGAAGGTCGAGAGGTACACGACCATCACCGGGGCCTCCTGCTCCTTGGCGCTGCGCCAGACGAAGAGGCCGATCAGCGAGCCCCAGAAGCACCAGAGCAGGAACGAGCCCTCCTGGCCGGCCCAAAACGTCGAGATCAGGAAATGGAGCGGCAGGTCCAGGCTCGAGTAGGAATTCACGTAGGACACGTCGAAGCGATGCTGGAGCAGGAGCGTCATCAGGATGCCCGACGCCGCGACGATCGCCGCCGCGAAGGCGGCGTCGGTCGTGCGCGCCAGGGGGAGCAGGTCGTGCCGGCCGCGGTCCACCCGCAGGTACGTGATTGCGGACGCGAGACCCGCAAAGAGGGCTCCCCAGAGGGCGACCACGCCCGGCCAGAAGTACATCAGGAACCCTGCATCAGGAGATTTTGCCGGGAGGCGGAGCCGAGGAGTAGGCCTTCTCGACCTCCGCGCCCTGGTACTTGGAGGGACACTTGACGAGGAGCTTCTCCGCGTCGATCCGGCCGTCGCGGAAACGTCCGATCGCGACGATCGAGATCGCGTCGCGGAAGTTGCCCGGCCGGATGCCGCGGTACGCCACCGGCATCCGCCGGCCGCTGGCGTCGACCAGGTCGAAGGAGAGCTCCTGCTTGGTCGTGTCGTAGCGGTCGCTCTGCTTGTCCAGGCCTCCCATGACCTGCACGACGCCCCGGGCCTTCCGGGCCTCGTCGAACGTCAGGTAGGGCGTCAGGGTCTTCTGAAAGGCGGTCAAGCCAAATCCGACGAACGCCAGGGTCATCGCCGCGGCGATCCAATACCCTTTCCTCATCGGCTCTCCTCCCGCTCGCGGATCCTCCGGTCCAGCCGCCAGAGGTAGAGGAAGAGGCCCGTCCAGATGACGATGTTGACGGCCGCGAGGTATCCGAGGCTGCTCATGGCCCAAGTCTCTCCCTTCCGCTCACGCAGATCAACCGGTCTTGGGGATGGGGACCATCTATCTCGTGCGCCATCGGCTTCTCGACAAGGTGCGAGTCCCCTCGCGCATCTTGTTGAGGATTTCGTACTTGCCTTCGAGGAGAGTGTCGGGCGAGTGCAAGTGCCGGCCTCCGGGCCAAAACGGGGATTGTAGACCGCGAAATCAGCGCGGTCGGGAGAGCCGCGCCGTGCGCGCCTCCAGGGAGAGCATCCAGAGGAACAGACCCGAGAAGCCCGCCAACGCTCCGAAAAAGACCACCCGGGTGGGCGTGTCCATCAGGATCCTGCCTTGCGGATTGATGACCGTCTGCGGATGGAGCGAGGCCGTAATGCGCGGCGCGACGAAGACCAGGAACGGCATCAGGGCGGCCGCGAACAGGGCGTAGGCGGCCGCGATGCGCGCGCGCCGGTCGGGGTCGTCGACGGCCGCCCGCAGAAAGAGGTAGGCCGCGTACAGGAAGACCAGCAGCAGGTACGAGGATTCCCGGGGGTCCCAGTTCCACCACGATCCCCACATGATGTTGGCGAAGAGCGAGCCGGTGATCAGCGTCAGGATTCCGAAGAGCAGCCCGATGCGGACGGCGGCGCAAGCGACGTCGTCGTGCCACGGATTTCGGCGCAGGAGAAACGCCAGGGAGTACGCCGCGGCCACGAGGAACGCCAGCGACGATGTCCAGGCGCAGGGCACGTGGAAGAAGACGATCCGCGAAGACTCGCCGATGAATCCCTGCGCGGGCTCGGGCCAGAGGAAGGCGGCCGCGACGACGGCGGCCATGTAGGGAAGGAGGAGGAGCTTGAGAGCTTTCATTGGCTTCGAGTCATTCCTCCCACGCCGCGGCTGCGAGCATATACGCCGCTCCCGCGGCCGCACCGTCGTAGGCGATCATGACCCGCAGGGCCATCCAGGGAAAGACGCCGCGCGTGGACTCCAGCGTCGCGGTGATCGACGTCAGGATCAGCGGCAGGAGGAGCGGGAACGCGATCAGCACGAACAGGACGTTGCGCTGGCCCGCGCCGGAGACGATCGCGGACAGGAACGTCGACACCACCGCCAGTCCCAGGCCGCCCAGGAGGATCGTCGTGGCCAGCCCGGAGGCGGAGCCCACCTTCCAATCCAGGAGGATCCAGAAGCCGGGAACCGTGACGGCCGCGATGGCGACGAATAGAAGGAAGTTGAACATCGTCTTGCCGGCCAGCACCACGCTCGCCGGGACGGTCTTGCGCAGGGCCAGGGCGGTGCCGGTCTCCTCTTCTCGGACGAACGCCCGCGGCAAGCCGGTCGAGGCGGCGAAGAACAGGATGATCCAGAGCAGGGCGGCTTGCAGCGCGGGCCGGTCCTCCTCCGGCAGGCCGAACGGCCCGATGGCGTAGGAGACCAGAGCCAGAGAGGTCGCCGCGAAGAAGAAGACGGCGACGATCGCGATGCGCCGGCGCATCTCCTGCGTGACGTCCTTGGCGCAGACCGCCCAGGCCTGGGAGGCGGCGCTCACGTCGCGTCTCCGCCGAGCGCGATCCGCTGGTCCGGGCCGTCGAAATCGCGCTCGTCGTTGGAGGCCAGGACGACCGCGCCTTGCTCGCGGGCCCTCGCCACCGCGCGCTGCACGATCGCGCGCCCGGCCGCGTCGAGACCCGTCATCGGCTCGTCCAGCAGGAGCACCGGCGGGTCGAAGAGCTGCGCGAAGACCACCCGCAGGCGCTGCGTCATGCCGCTGGAAAACTCCTCGATGGGGCGCGCCAACGCCTCTTCCGCCAGGCCCGCCTCGATCAGGCGCCGCCCCAGCGAGTCGGGGTCTCCGCCGCGGCCCGCGGCCACGCGGAAGAATCGCAGGTTCTCCGGCGCCGTCAGCTCGCCGTAGAGGGCGAGATCCGGCCCCGCCCAGCCCACCGCCAGCCGGCGCTCTTGTCCCGCGAGCGATCGCCCCTCCCGTTCGATCCGCACGCTTCCGGCGGAGGGCCGCGCCAGGCCCGCGAGGATCTTGAGCAGCGTGGTCTTGCCGCTCCCGTTGCGGCCCGCCACGGCCACCAGCCCTCGCTCGATGCGCAGGTTCAAACCGGAAAACAGCGTCCGCCCCGAAAAACGCTTCTCGAGGTGCTCGGCGATGAGCGTCGCGGTGGGCACGGCGAATTCATCAGACCATACATGGCGCGGCGCTTGAAAACGCCGGACGGGCTTGGATATGATCACTGCGCTTCCGGCGGCGCCTTCGCAGAAGTGCGCCGGCTCCGCGAGCCTGGGCGGCCAGAAATTTCACGAAGACACGAAGAGGAGTTATGGGATGTTCAAGCGCGCCCTTTCTCTGTTCCTGCTGACGGCGGCTCCGTTGGCCCTGATCTCCTGCGGGGGTCAGAAGGACGACGATGCCCTGATGGAAGAGGAGGGTTCCAAGACCGCCTCGACCGCGTCGGCGACGGCCTCGGCTCCCGCCGCGGCGGCCGCGGCCGCCACGGGAGGCGCCACGGTCACGGGTAAGGTCAACTTCGAGGGCACGGCGCC
>JBDTXY010000160.1:0-6348 GCA_040005945.1 Acidobacteriota bacterium | reverse complement strand
CGGCTGGGACGGCGAACGCTCCGGCGTTTCGGCCGTGCCGCGTTTGACATCCATCGACCGAGCGCCGGACCCGGGACGCCGAACCAGGCGAGTGTCCCGGCTCAGCGACACGGGCTGCTTCTCCGGCCAGCACGGAACGTTCTCGCTTCCCGGCGCGAGATCCTTGGGGTATGCATCCGGACAGAAGAGCGGCGAAATCTTGCAAAGCATCGACATCTGATCGGTGCACGGACCTGGCGGGGCAGTCGCCGCGTGAATCGAGAGAACCAAAGCTAACAACATGTGGCTGCTCCTTCACCTGGCTCGACGAAAACGGCCATCGTTCCGTCCCTGTCCGGTAGACAGAATGAGCAAGACGCGGGCCAGATCCAGGAGTTTTCGGAGGCGTTGTGACCTACATCACACGGCGTTCATGGGCTCTTGGCCGGCGCCGGGGAGCGCGCGGGTTCTGCTTTTCCGACCTGCGGCTTTTCCTTCTCGAACCACTTGCGAGCGCCGATCAAGTGCAGGCCGGCGCTCTCGCCCATCCTCACGCCCACCGCGACCGGGCCGCCGTCGACCAAGAAGACGCCGTCCTCTCGACGGCCGCGGCGCTCGTATTCGCCCTGAATGTGAAACTGTCCTCCCCGCGCGTCGAGCTCGTGCACCCGCGTGCGCGCGGGTTGCAGGATCACGTCCGCGGACGCGGTGAGCCCCTCGAGCTCGAGAAGACCCCGGGTCCAGCGCGGCAGATTCAATCCCACGATCGCGAACAGGGGCCGGGCATCGCGGCACTCGCTGTCGACATGCGCGCGCAATCCTCCCTGGATGCGCCCCCGCGGCAGGTTGAAGCGTCCCCACCAGCCTCGCGACACATCGGCGCCCGAAGCCACGACCTCGGAGACGTGAACCCAGCTGGAATTGACGTCGAATCCGCCGCGCTCCAGATCCCACCCGGCGATGCGCAGCTCCGTTCGGACGTTGCCGGCCAGATCGACGTCCTTCAGGCGCGCCTTGGCCTCTCGCGCCGCCAGTTCCAATTTGCCCGACGCGACTCCATGATGGATCGAGCCGCCCAGAGACAGCGTGCCATGACCTCCTGAGAAGCGAGGCTCGCGGGAGTCGCGCAGGTAGGCGTTCAGGAAGGCCAGCCCGTCCAGAGGCCCGCGCAGCTGGAGCGACGCGTCGAGGTTCTTCCATACCTGGGACCCCTGAACCCGGCGTTCATCCCACTCCTCGATCGCCGCGTCGAGCTTGCCGGAGATGGAGCGGCTGATGGCGTGCGATCCGATCCCGAGACGACCATCGGTGAAATCGATCGTCGCGGGCCCCACCCGAGCGCGCAGACCCGGCCGCAGGAGGAACCGGCCTCGCAGTCGGGCGTGCCCTTGGAAGTGATGCACGTCCAGCCAGATCTCTTCGAATCGGTCGAGGGAGATTCCGCGGATGTCGACCGTCCAGGGCCCCGGCGCTTCATTCGCGTCCTCGGGCACGGGGCGGCGCACCGGCGGATCCGAGAAGCCGGCGATCGACGGAAGCAGCGCGACGGGAAACGTGCGCGCCTCCGAGGGTTCCAACTTCTGACGCAGGCGGAAGGAGAGACCGCTGCCGGAAAGGCGCGTGACGCGAAACGTGCGGTGCAGCAGGGCCCCGATCGAATAGTCGGCGCGCGCCTCCGCGAGTCGGACGATCCATTCGACGTTGGAGTCGCTGCCGCGAATGCGGAAATTCTTCAGGCGGAGCTGGCCCGGCCAGACAGACACCGCCTCGTCGTACTCCAGCAGCGTCGTCTCCGGGCTGGTGTTGATCCAGGACCGCAGCCGGTGTCCCGACAGGAGCCAGCGCGTCACGCCGGCATGCGCCAGCACCAGGAGCGCGGCGGCCAGCCCGCCCCACAGCAGAACGCGCACCGCAACCTTCCGGCCCGATGCGCGAACCCTGGCCTTCCGGCGCGCGGGTCGTTTCACGACATGCCCCGCCGCAGGGGCCGGAAGGGGCTTCCGAAGGACGCCGTCGGGGCGCTCAGCGCGCCCGCGTCGCGCTCAAGAGGCGCTCGGCCACTTTTCGGGCCAACTGGCTGACGGTCTTGGCCGCCGTTGCGGCCGTCTTCTCGCGTGTCAGGCGCCGGGCGCGGCGAGCGATCCGGGCGGACCGCCGAGCCGCGCGCGGGTTGGGCTTCTGTCGCGCATCCGCACGTGGAGCGATGGGATCGCCGATGCCGTGGAGAACGAAGCCCAGCTGCATGCATTCGCGGTAGACGATCTCCCAGTCTTCATACGGGCAATCCAGCGTCGAGACCAACGCAACGATATCGCCCAAGACCTCCGCGGCGTTCGCGCGGCCCTCCCCCGCATTCCTCCACGCGATCTTGATCTTCCGCTCCACCTCCTGCGCGGAGGCATCGGTCGTCTGGAGCGCCTCGGTTCCCGTCGCGGTCCCGGCGATGAGGGCGTGCGCGCGCGCCGTCGCCCGGGACAGTCCACGCACGGTCGCGCCGTGGGGGTATACGGTCAGCGCGAGGTCCGGGCCCCGGAAGAACCGAGGCGGATCGGGCTTCTTGCCCACGATCGCCGCCGTAGCCCGAAGGACCGCGGAGATCGCCCGCGCGAGCCAGGGAGCTTGGGACTCGGCAACGGCGAGGCCATCCGCGTCCAGGGCCTCCCGGATCTTCGCCACGACGGCGTCTAGCGAAGCTTCCTCCACGATGAGCGTGATGTGCTCTTCGGCTTCCCGGCGCGCCGCCGCCCGCAACTTTTGAAACGGCAGTCCGAAGAACGCGAGCGTGAAGGCGGCGGATAGGCCCAACGTCAACGGAAATCCGGCCATCAGGCCGCGGACTCCCCACGCGCGGCCGCCCTCGCGCCTCTGAAGCACGAGTCCCACGGTCAGCGGCACCAGAAGAGCCAGCGCCAACCAGACCACGCGGAGGATCCCACCCGAGACCCATTTGGGAATCGGCACCAACGCGAGGACGAAGGCGGCGACCTTCGGAAATGCGATGCCCCCCAGGAGGATCGGCCACAGCGCGACGGCTCCGAGGACGGCGGACAGGAGCGTCTTCTCGCTCTTCTGGACTTCGCCGAACAGCGCGGAGACCGCCCAACCGAAGATCGACTGGATGACCTTGCCGGCCGACTTCCGAAGAACCCCGACGAGAGCCTGGAGGATCAGCATGATCCGTCGCCGCCCCTCACGAGCGCTGCGGGTGCGCGAGCTCGTGGTCGAAGCCCGGGAGGATCGCGCGGAAGAAAGCGTTTTCAATCAGGCGCGCGATGACCTGCCATGTGCTGGAACCCGGGCGTTCGATGGGACCCGAAATGTCCGCCTTGGTCGCCACCTCCTGCCGCCGGTTCTCCAGCAAGTTTGCCACGCCACCGACTAACTGCTCGTAGAGCTTGCGGAACAGGCTCTTCTCCGCATCCTGCCTCTGGTCATAGACCTTCATGTCCTTGAAGAGCGGCTTCACGTAGCCGCGGATGCCGCCTTTGGCGACGGTCAGCTCGGTGTAGAACGAGAAGACTCCGCCCACGACGTCGAACTTCCCATACGAGCGAAACAGGTCGTTCATCGCGGGCATCGGCGTGCCCTCGATCGCGCCCTTGAGGTCGAAGTCCGGACCCGCGGCGTCACTGCGGAACGTGGCGGAGGCCGTGGTCCGGCCGCTGCCCATGAACTTGCCGTCCAGACGCGCCTTGGCCGGACCGGATCGGAAGCCGCTCGAAAGATTTTCCATGTGCACGTTGACCGGTGAGAGAAAGACGCGAAAACCCGGCGGCTTGGCCTTGTTGACCAGCCCGACATCGCAGTTCTCCAGCGCGAGCCGGTCGATCTGAAGCAGCGTCCCCGGATCGCGGCTGGCCTGCTTGGCGGCCCGGCTGACCATCTCGCGCCGCTGCGCCTCGGCGGGCGCGGTCGCGGCCGTGTGGATGTAGTCCAGGCGCATGTGCTCGATCTTGAGGTCGCTCAGGTGCGCCAACCGGATCCCGGGCGCGTACTCGATCTCCCCCGCCATGTTCAGGATTCCGTTCTGGATGGACAAATTCGCCCGCGCGATCATGGGCTTGAAATAGTCGATCGGGATGCGCTGAAGGTTCAGCAGCACGTGGATCCCGACGAACGGCTCCGCCAGAAAGTCCGCGTGGCCGTCCATCTGAGCGCGTCCCGAGTCGAAGACGACCGCTTCCGCGTGAACCGGAGAGGGATAGGTCCGGTCCTTCGAATGGAAGTTGCGGATGTTGTTGGCCCGCAGCTGGAGATGAGTGAGGTGCAGCGGCCGATTGGGGTCCTCGTCGACGTACGTGACTTCCCCGTTCTCGACGCGAAACAGATTGATCTTGAGCGGGTAAATCTGCTCGACCGCCTGCTGCCAGCCGTGCTCCTTGACCGGCGTGGCGTCGGACGCCTCCGAACGCAGCTGAGCGAGGTTCACGTAGAGCACGGGACGATCCAGCAGAAAGTCCGCGACCAATCTCAGCGCCAGCAGCTCGCGGAATTGCACGGTCGCCTGGAGGCGCGGGAACACGGCCACCGGCGGCTCCGGATTGGCGTTCTGGCGTACCGTGAGATTTTCCAGCGTCAGACCCAGCCCCAAGGGCCGGAGATGCAGCTTGGAAAGCTTGACCGAGTAGCCCTTCAGGCTCGCATTCATCCTCCGTTCCATGGAGCGGCGCATGGGCTCCTCGACCAGAAGGGGCAGCACGAGGAGGAGCACGAAGATTCCGACCAGAGTCCCGGCGGCCCAGATCGCCAGCCGCCGTCCCGTTTTCTTTTTCCCGCGGGGAGACCGGACCCGTGGGGCCGCCGTGCGCGAAGGGGGCTTGGGGTTTGCGGACATGGTGGCCTGACTCGCAACGGTTGTGCCAAGCCGGGCCCCTCGGCGCCCGCCGGGCTCAGGAGTGCGACTGCGCCCGCGCGTCGCTCCCGGTGTGGAATAGAAAGCCGGATCCCGATTCGTGGGGCGGCTCGCCGGGCGTCGAGTCGGCCGGCGTCCCCGAATCTCCGGGGGAGGAGTCGGGTCCCAGCAGCCGCTCGATCATCGCTTCCAACTCTCGAAACTCGAACGGCTTCGCCAGGAAATCGTCGGCCCCCAGCAAACGCGTCCGGCCCCGCCGGTCCGCGTGGGCCGACATGACGATGATCGGAGCGTGAAAGCCGCTCTCGCGCAGAGCGACCAACGCGCGTTCTCCATCCATCAGCGGCATGAGCAGATCCAGGATCACCAGGTCCACGGGCTCGTGGTCCAGGCGGTCCAGCGCCTCCTCGCCGTCCCGAGCGGTGACGACTCCGTAGCGCAGCGAAAGCAAGCTCGCCATGGCCTCGAGAATGCCCAGGTCGTCGTCGGCGATCAGGATTCTCTTCATGGACCCGTCTCTTTGCTCCGGGGAAGCACGATCGAGACTTCGGTCCCCTTCCCCACCTGGCTCGCCACCGAGAGGGATCCGCCGTGCTTCTCCACCACGTCGCGCGCGCTGGAGAGCCCCAGCCCCATCCCGGGGAAATTCTGCTGGGACACGTTGCTCGCCCGAAAAAACCTGTGGCTCACCATCGGAAGCTCCGCGGCCGGAATGCCCACGCCTTCGTCCCGCACCGTGACGCGATGCTCGCCCTCCGCGCTCTGGAGCATCACGTCGACGACACCCCCGCGAGGCGAAAACTTCAGCGCGTTGTCCAGCACACTGTGGAATGCCTGTTCCAGGCGCTGAGAGTCCCCCCGCACCTCGGCGCGTTCGGGTCCGCGAAAAGCCACCTGGTGACGGCTCCTCACCGGCGCATCCCGCAGCGCATGAGACCGAGACTCGACCGCTTTGCGGAGCAAGCTCGCCAGATCCAACGGGGTCCGGCGAACCGAAGAGCCGCCCGCGTCGCCCGTTTGCGAAAGATCACTGATCAACCGGCCGAATCGATCGAACTGCCCATCCAGCCGGTCGAACATCTCGGGCCCGCACGGCTCACCCGACGCCGCGCGCCGGCGCATGGCCTCCACGAACATCTTGACCGCCTGGAGGGGAGTCCTCAGCTCGTGGGCCATCATGCGCAGGAAGCTCTCGCGCGCGACCTGCCCCTCGTGGCGCTCATGCACGTCGATGCAACCGCCGACGAAGCCGCCAAACGCGTCGGCTTCGCGGATCGGAACCCCGCGTTCGAAGATCCAGCGATACACGCCGTCATGGCGGCGCAATCGGTATTCCGCCTCGAAGGGAGCGCGCTGGCGGAAAGAATCCGCGGCAACGTCCAGACGGCGCCGCAGATCCGCCGCGTGGATTCCCAGGGTCCAGCCGTCGCCCAGCTCTTCCTGCAATGTTCGGCCCGTGAACCGCAGCCAGGGTCCGTTGCAGTAGTCGCGCCGGCCGTCGGGTCCCGATCGCCACA
>JBDTXY010000159.1:0-6353 GCA_040005945.1 Acidobacteriota bacterium | reverse complement strand
GGAGAGTCGCGATCGACCTCGGAATCCCGACGCTGCGCAAGACCGTCCTCTCCGGCTCGCCCGAAGAGCGCCTGTCCGCGCAGCGCATCCTGGCCAACCTGCGCGCCCAGACGGCGTTCTACCTGCCGCGCCGGTTTCTCGAGCAGGGGGACGCCCCCCGCGCCATCCTCATGCTGTCGGTCGCCGCCGAGATCGATCCCGACGAACCCGACGTCTACTACGGGCTGGCCGCGGCGCACGCCCGGGCGGGGAGCGACGCCGCAGCGCTGGCGGATCTGCAGCGCGCGGTCCAGCGCGGATTCCGCCGCTTCGAGGCGCTCGAGACCGATCCCGACTTCGCGCGCCTGCGCGAGAGTCCCGCGTTCCAGAAGTGGCTGGCGAAGGCCCGCATATGATCATCGGAGATGCTCGAGAAGCAGTCGCTGGCCGCTCTCGCCGCCGCCCTCGCCCGGCTCGAGGAGGGTTTCCGGAACCTTCCGGATGCGGAGGAACGGGATCCGGGCTCCGCCCGAATCGAAGGCGTGCTCCTGGAGGCCGCCGCGCGGCTCCAGGACAACTATCCCTACTTTCATCCTCTCTACGCGGGCCAGATGCTGAAGCCTCCCCATCCGGTCGCGCGCAGCGCGTACGCGCTGGCGCAGTGGATCAATCCCAACAACCATGCGTTGGACGGCGGCCGCGCCAGCTCCGCGATGGAGAAGGAAGCCGTCGCGCAGATCGCCCGCATGTTCGGCTGGGAGATTTTCCTGGGCCACCTCTGCGGCGGCGGCACGATGGCGAACCTGGAGGCCTTGTGGGTGGCCGGACAGCTGCGGCCGGGGCTGCCCATCGCGGTCTCATCGCAAGCGCACTACACGCACCAGCGGATCGGCGCCGTGCTGGGGCTCGCGCTGGAAACGATCGCCTGCGACCGCCGCGGCCGCATGGACGCCGGGGCCCTGCGCGCGCGCCTGGAGCGCGGCCGCATCGGCACGGTCGTCGCGACGCTCGGCACGACCGGGACGGGGTCCGTGGACCCGCTCGCGGAGTTGCTCGAGCTGCGGGAGAGCTACGGGTTTCGGGTGCACGTGGACGCCGCGTACGGCGGATACTTCGGATTGGCGGGAAACCTCGCCCCGGAGGCCCGCGAGGCATTCCAGCGCATCGGTGAAGCGGACGCGATCGTCATCGACCCTCACAAGCACGGCCTGCAGCCCTATGGCTGCGGGTGCGTGCTCTTCAAGGACCCGTCGGTGGGCCGCTTCTACAAGCACGACTCGCCCTACACGTACTTCAGCTCCACGGAGCTGCACCTGGGGGAGATCAGCCTCGAGTGCTCCCGGCCGGGCGCGGCTGCGGTCGCTCTCTGGGCGACGCAGCGGCTGCTGCCGTTGAAGCGCGGTGGCGAGTTCGCCGCCGGCCTCGAAAGCGGCCGCGCGGCGGCGCTCGAGCTCTTCAAGCGGCTCTCCAAAGACCGGCGCTTCGTGACCGCGTTTGCTCCTGAGCTGGACATCGTCATCTGGGCGCCGGCCGGCGCCCGCGTCTCCGATTGCTCCGCGCGCGCCCGCGCCGTCTTCGCCGAGGCGGCGCGCCGCAACCTCCATCTGGCGTTGGCCGACCTGCCGTGCGACTTCTTCGACCTCGAAAGCGCTGGAATCGCGCGGGACGCCGACGTGATCACGTGCCTCCGCTCGGTCCTGATGAAACCCCAGCACACCGCATGGATCGACGAGATCTGGCGGATCCTCCTCGAATCCGCCGACGCGGTCTACCAGTAGTTCGCCAGGATCTCGCGCGCCCATTCGGGTTCGCGGACGTCGCCCCGGGGCTCGAATCCGCGCATGTAGGGCTTCAGGTCTAGGATCGGCGAGCCGTTGACGGCGTCGAGGCCTTCGACCTCGATCCGGGTTCCATCGACCCGCAGGATCCGGCAGACCGAAACGCCGATGCGGTTGGGCCGCGCCTTGCCTCGCTGGGCGAAGATGCCGACCTTCGGCCACTTCAGGTTCTCGCGCGGATATCGCGCTCCCTTCTCGGTCTGACGCTCGGCGACCTTATGGAACTGGTAGACGACGACGACGTGCGAGAAGGCCTCCAGCCCGGCGACGGCGTCGGGCGCGAAGCGCTCGGTGTCGAGCTCGACGGCGGCGCGGACGGAGCCCCACCCGTCGTCGGTCATCGCGTTGCGGCCGCCGCGCACGAAACCGACCGGCTCGACCGTCAGGCTCTTCATATGGTCCTCACTTGCCCCGTCCCGCGGTCACGCCGTCATGAGAAGGCGTTCCGAAAGAGGTTGATCATCTCTCCCCAGACGGCGTCGGCGGCCTGGGCGTCGAAGCGCGGCCCCTCGTCCCGCATGAACGCGTGCTCGCCGGGATAGAGGGCGACGCGGTGTCGCTCTCCCGCGGCGGCGAGCGACTCGGCCACTCTCCAGCGCCCCTCCTCGGGGACGTGAGGATCGGCCTCGCCGAACACGACCAGCAGCTGGCCCGTGATTTCGCCAGCGCGCGCCAGCGAGCCCACGTCCGGGGAGCTCCCGACCCTTCCGTCGTGGAGTCCCGTGGGATAGCAGCACACGGCGGCGCGGACGCGCGGGTCCAGCGCGGCGCGAAACGCCAGGTGCCCGCCGATGCAGAACCCCACGGCGCCCAGGCATGCGCCCACGACATCGGGTTGCGCGTCAAGCGCGTCCAACGCGGCCGCCCGGTCGGCGTCGAATTGCGCCACCGAGGTGCGCGCCGCGTCGTCCTGTCCGCGCATCCGCCCCGCGTCGTCGTAGGGGATCACGAGGCCCGGCGGCTCCAGCCGATGGAAAATCTCCGGGGCCGCGACGACGAAGCCGTGCCCCGCCAGCCGCTCCGCCGAGCGCCGGATGGGACCCGTCAGCTGGAAGATCTCCGAGAACAGGAGGATTCCCGGATACCGACCCTTGGGCCGGGGCGCGGCGATGACCGTCCGCATCGGCCGCCCCTCGACGGAGACATCGATTTCGCGTGTGGCGATCTGCATGGCGATCCGCCGGCTGGACTCTATTTCCCTTCGCGAAAGATCGGCGCGTAGTCTCGCGCGAACTGATCGAACCTGCGCGGCTCCTGCCGCGCCACGTTCCGGACGGTGGATGAGACGCCGGCGCCGTAGCCGTCCCGAAACGACGCGCACAAGACCAGCATGTCGTCCGCGAGCCACCGCGGCAAGCCGATCCCGAGCAGCTGTTTGCGCGCGTACTCCGGCGGCACGTGGACGTAGGAGATGTCCTTGCCGGTCGCGGCGGACAGAGCGTCCGCGATCACGTCGAAGGAGAGCGCCTGCGGGCCGGTCACGTCGTAGATCTTGCGATCGTGTCCGTCCTTTGTCAGGGCGGCCACCGCTACTGCGGCGACGTCGCGCGTGTCGACGACGGCGGCCTCGCCGGTTCCCATCGGCAGGGAAAACGATCCCGTCGCGGCGATCATCGGGGCAAACAGCAGCATCTGCTGCATGTAGAAGGTGGGCCGCAGAAACGTGAACGCGATGCCGGAGGACTCGATCTGCTTCTCCGTGGTCCAGTGCCAGCGTCCGATCTGCGTGCCGGAATCGGGGCCGCCGGCCACGGACAGCTTGACGATGTGGCGCGCGCCGGCCCGCCGGGCGGCCTCGATCAGATTGCCCTGCAGCGCGACCTGCTCGGGATCGGGGGGAGACAGGAGGAACACGCGATCGACCGAGTCCAGCGCCGGATCGAGGGTCTCGGGCCTGCCCAGATCGCCGACCGCGATCTCCACCCCGGGCAGCCGGATGTGAGAGGCCTTCGCCGGATCGCGCACGAGCGCCCGAACCGGGACGTTCTCGGCCGCCAGCTGTCGGACGACCTCCTGCCCGACCTTTCCCGTGGCACCCGTCACCAGAATCACGGTCCCTCCCTCGCTACGGAATGAGCAGGATCTTTCCGCTGGTTCCCCGGCCTTCGAGCGCGCGATGGGCCTGCGCCGCTTCCCGGAGCGGGAACTCGTGCGCAATCCGGAGGCGCAGCTTGTCTTCGCGCACCCACTCCAACACTTCGCCGGCCCGTTCGACCAGCTCGTCGCGCGAAGCCACGTAATGCGCCAGCGTGGGCCGCGTGAGGTACAGCGATCCTTTCTGGGAAAGGACCAGGAGGTCGAAAGGCCCGATGGGCCCGCTGGATTGACCGAAGGAAACCATCATGCCCCGCGGCACGAGGCAGGCCAGGCCTTTCTCGAACGTCGTCTTTCCGACCGAGTCGTAGACGACGTCCACGCCCCGCCCATCGGTCAACCGGCGCGCTTCCGTCTGAAAGTCGAGGGTCGTGTAGTCGATCGTGACGTCGGCCCCGGCTTCCTTCGCCAGTGCCGCCTTCTCGGCCGTGGACACGGTGCCGATCACGCGAGCCCCGCGCATCCGGGCGATCTGGCAGAGCAGCAGGCCCACGCCTCCGGCGGCCGCGTGCACAAGGCAGACGTCGCCGCGTTTCAAGGGGTAGGTCGAGCACGCGAGGTAGTGCGCCGTCATTCCCTGCAGCATCGCGGCCGCGCCCTGGCGAGCGGTCACGCCCTCGGGCAGGCGGATCAGCCGATCCGCGGGAACGGCGGCTTTCTCCGCATACGCGCCCAGCACGACGGCCCAGGCGACCCGGTCGCCGGATCGGACGCCGTCGACGCCCGGGCCGACCGTTTCGACGATTCCCGCGCCTTCCTGGCCGAGCGTGGCCGGAAGGGGGACCTTGTACAGGCCGGTGCGGTGATAGACGTCGATGAAATTGACCCCCGCCGCCTCGACCCGGACGACCGCCTCTCCCGCGGACGGCACGGGGTCCGGCACGTCCTCGTAGCGGAGCGCTTCGGGACCGCCGGGGCTGTGGACGCGAATTGCTTTCAGTTAATTGGCTCCTCCGGGATGACCTGATCCGTCGGCGACGCGGACGCGTGGTGGTGGAGCAGCCGCCATTGCGCATCGACGCGGCCGAACAGGTTCGTCGCCTGCATGCGGGCGGCGTCCCCGTCCTCATCCGCGCCAAACGGCACGATGACTTCCACACACGTGACCCACGCGAGGTCGCCCGCCACCGCGATCCGGACGTCCTCGCAGGCCACCGTCCAGGGGCGGGAATTGGCGAAAATGTTATCCCAGGAGCGCTCGATCTCCTCCCAGCCGTCCAGCCGGTGCCAGCCTGGATGGACGCAGCTGGAGGAGTCGTCCTGCAGCCAAATCAGAGCCATCGTGGCCAGATCGCGCGCCTCCAGGGCCCGATAAAAGGCCAGGTTCGCGGCGGCTACAGCTGTCGCATCGGCGTTCACCCTCGTACCATACACCGCAGGACCATGACAGACGACACCGGGATCGGAGGACCGTCCGAGCGTTTCCCCGCCACGCGTCACTCCGCAGTCTTGGCTGCGCAGAGCTCGGATCTGTTGGAGCGCGAGCGCGGGCTCGCGATCTTAGTCGAGACCTACTGGAAGCCCGCGTACAAGTATTTGCGCTGCCGGTTTCACGAGTCCAACGAGGACGCCAAGGATCTGACGCAGGGATTCTTCGCGCGGGCCATCGAGAAAGACTTCTTCGACGGCTACGATCCGTCCAAGGGAAGCTTCCGCACGTATCTGCGCACGTGCCTCGACCGCTTCGTCGCCAACGAGAAGAAGGCGGAGGGGCGTCTCAAGCGCTCGCCGGGGACAGCGCTGCTCTCGCTGGACTTTCAGAACGCCGAGAGCGAGATCACCCGGGAGTTAGTCGACGAGAGCCGGAGCATGGAGCAGTACTTCCACGACGAGTTCGTGCGGAGTTTTTTCGCGCTGTCGATCGAGAAGTTGAGGGAGGAGTGCACCTTGCGCGGCAAGGACCTCCCCTACCGCCTCTTCGAGCGCTACGAGCTCGAGAGCGATCCGGAGGAGAAGCTCAGCTACGAGCGGTTGGCCGAGGAGTTTCACATCCCGGTCACGCAAGTGACCAACTTCCTGGCCTTCGCGCGCCGCGAGTTTCGCCGGATCGTGCTGGAGAAACTGCGCGAGATCACGGCGAACGACCACGAATTTCGCGAGGAAGCGCGCAGCCTCCTGGGCGTGACTGCATGAGGTGGCTCTCCGACCGGACGGTGGCGCATCTGCGCCGCGTGGCCGAGTGGCCGGACTTGGCCGCTACGAAGTACCGCCTGATGGGCGAGCTGGGCCGCGGCGGAATGGGCACGGTCTACCTGGCCGAGGACGTGATGCTCGGGCGCAAGGTGGCCCTGAAGGTCGTGGGCACGTCCGTGTCGGCGTCGGAGGCCGCCGAGCGCATGCTCCGCGAGGCGCGCATCCTCGCGCGGCTGGAGCACCCCGGGATCGTCCCCGTTCACGACGCCGGCGCTTTGCCGGATGGACGCGTGTTCTACGCCATGAAGC
>JBDTXY010000158.1:0-6365 GCA_040005945.1 Acidobacteriota bacterium | reverse complement strand
GGCCAGATCCTCGCCTTCGCGGAGGAGCTCGCAGGCGCGCGCGATGCGCGGATCGGGATCCGGGGGCAAGGCCGAGCGGAACGAGACGCGGCCGCCGGAGCGGAAATGGCGATACAGCGCCTCGTCGTCCACGCCGAAGAGCGAACCCCGCAAGACCGCCGCGAACGGGACCGGGTCGTCCGGGTCCGAGATGGCGGCGAGCAAGGGCAGCAGTGTCCTCAGCTCCTCGGAGTCCTTGAACGCGCCGCCGCCCGAGAGCTCGTAGGGGATGCCGCGGGCTTCGAGCGCCCGGGCGTACTCCGACATGAACTTGCGGGTGCGGAAGAGGACCAGGAAGTCGCTGGGACGGCGCGCGCCGATCCGGATCGCGGCGTCGATGACGCGCGCGATCCTCTGGGAGTCCTGCTCGACGACGGGAGCCGTGGCCGGTCCGGACGTCCGCGTGAGCAGTCGGAAGACCGCGGGCGCGCCCTCTTCACGCTGGGCCGCCAGCGGAACCCACGCGGCCTGCTCGGGATTGGCCGCGGCGGGGAACTGTTTCGCGAAGGCTCCGTTGACCCAACGGCAGAGCGCGCCCGTCGAGCGGAAATTGGAGGTCAAGTGGAGGACGCGGCCGCTCTTCTCGATGCATTCGCGCACGGCGCCGTAGGTCTGGATGTACGCCCGCCGGAAGCGGTAGATGGACTGCTTTGGATCGCCGACGACGAAGAGGCTCCCGGGCCGCGGCGAGAGTTTCTTCCAATCCCTCTCGTTCGTGTCGGCGCCGGTCAAGAAGAAGAGGATCTCGGCCTGGATCGGATCGGTGTCCTGGAATTCGTCCACCAGGATCGGCAGGAACCGCTCCTGGAATGCCTGCCGGACGCGCGGGTGATCGCGCAGGAGGTCTCGGGCCAGCAGGAGCAGGTCCTGGAAGTTCAGCCGTCCGTTGCGGCGGCGCCAGGCTGCGTATTCCGCGGCGGCCGGCGCCACGGCACGCATGAGGATGGGATGCAGGTATTCCCTCCAGCGGCGCAGGCCGGGCTGGATCGTCTCGCGGCAGAGCGTCTCGAAGTCGAGCCGCACGCGGCCCGCCTCGGTCGCCTTCTTCGTCGCGCGGTCGAGGGCTTCGAGGACCTGCGCGAACGCCGGCGCATCGGACGTGTCGCGCAGCGAGACCAGCCTCTGGGCCCGGCGAATGGCTTCCTGGAAATCGCTCCAGCCTCCCGGCGGCATCTCCGCCGGCAGCTCGGCGGCCGCCCGCGCCAGAAACTGCGCGACGGCGGCGCGTTCGGCGGAGAAGTCCGGCGGCGGCTCCTCGGGTCCAATGGCGGGCGCGACGTCCTCGTTGTCCGAGAGGGTCTCGTACGTCTGACGGAGGTCTTCGAGACGGATGTTGTGCAAGGAGAGGCGTGGCAGGATCGGATTCTCATCCGTGAAAAGCCGCTCCGTGTATCGGCCCCAGGCCTCCAGGCGCGCGGCGGCGTTCTCGGGTTCGTCCATCTCGGCAAAGCCCGGGTCCACACCGGCCTCCACCGGCCGCTCGCGCAGGAGCCGCGCGCAGAACGCGTGGATCGTGCCGACGAAGGCGGAGTCCAGGCGCGAGAGCGCGGCCTCCAGCCGCGGTTTCTCTTCCCCGGCGGCCTCCCGCGCCGCCGCCTCCAGGCAATTCTGGAATCGCTCCGACAACTCCGCCGCCGCCTTGATCGTGAACGTGACGGCCGAGATCCGGTCGATCGTGGTGGCGCCCGTGCGGATGAGCGCGGTCATGCGGTCGACCAAGCTCGTCGTCTTTCCGGTGCCGGCGGCGGCTTCGACGAGGAGCGACGTGCCCAGATCCTCGCGGATCACGCGGCGCGCCTCGGCGTCCGGCAATTCGGCGCCGGTCTTAGCCTTCGCCATGAATCTCCCGGAACGCCTGGAGGACCGGCAGGCCGGCCTTCGCGAGCTTGGCCTTCGCGCGCTTGGCGGCCGCGATCGGCCCGCCGCACACGGCCTCGTAGTCGCAGTAGCGGCAGTCATCCTTCTCGGCGGCGTGGGGAAAGGCTCCCGCCCGAAGCAGGTCGAGCAGCCGGGCGAGGACCTCCCGCGTTTCCGTGAGGTCCAGCGCCATCGGCATGCGCTGGCCTTCCCCCTTGCGTCCGGGGAAAAAGTATCCGGACCGCGACACCGGCGCGGCGATGCCCGCGCGGCGCAGGAGCACCTCGAGGGCCATCGCGTACAGGGCGTGCTGGATCTGCCGGCCGCCGTGGATGCCTTTCTTCTCCTTGTGACGCCAGGTGCCGCCGGTCTTGTAGTCCCAGACGTGGAACGAGCCGTCCGGCGCCTCGTCGACGCGATCGATCGACCCGCGCAGCGCAAAGGATTCGCCATCCGCGATCACGATCGTCACGGGCTGCCGGCTGGAGATCGCGGAGCGTGCATCCGCGCGCGGCAACCCGAAGGGGATCTCGAAGTAGCGGGGCGTCATCGCGCGGCAGTGCTCCTCCTCCAGGGCGAGAAACGTGCGGCACGCGACCAGGATGTCGTCGCGACGCTGGCCGAATGCGAGCTCGCTCGCGGGCGGGACCTTCTCGCGAAAGGAGGCGATCTGGGCGGCCGCGATCTCCTCGAGCAGGCCCGTGTGCCGTCCGACCCCCGGCCTCTCCGACGCGCTCGTGATGCGCTCGAAGAACAGCCGGAAGACCTCGTGCAGGAGCGAGCCCGCCGTCATCGGATCCAACCACTCGGTGGTGTCGCGCTCGAGCTCCTTGGGCGGCTCGATGCGCAAGACGTGCTTGACGAAGTACCGGAACGGGCACTGCGCCAGCGTCTCGAGGCGCGAGGCGGACTGGGGCTCGCCGCTGCCGCGCGGGTCGAGCTCCGGCGTTCCGCCGCGGACCCAGCCGTCGTAGATCGTGAACTCCTCGGAGTCCCGGGCCTGTTCCGCGCGATGGCCGTCGCCGAGGTGCGGGTAGAACGCGCGAACCAGCGGCGCGGCGGCGGCTGCCGTGGCGGCGGTGCCGGCGGCGGCCAGCCGCGACAACCACCACTCGGTCTCGTCCAAGGCGGAGTCGACGCCCGGGAGATAGCCTTCGGGCGGCGGCAGCGCGGCGAGCAAGGCGGTGTAGTCGGCCTGCGGCGCTCCCGCCCGGACGCGGTGCAGATCCAGGAAAAACGGCGAGGGAAACAGCTCGCTCTGCTGATCCAGGCTGCGCACGTTCCAGCTCGAGTAGCTCGCGGTCAGCGCTCCGCCGACGCGCGCGACGCACGATTGCAGCGCCCGCGCCGTCTCGCGGGGCCGATCGCGGTGGAGCGGGAGCGCGAGCGGCGCGAGGATCCGGTTGATGTGGCGGCGCTCGGCGTCCAGGAGGACGGGATCCTCGAGGTCGGCGCCCGGGTGCCGGGCCTCGTCGAGGCCGAGCAGGAACGTGTGCGCGCGTCCCGAGAAGGCTCCCGACTGATAATCCGCGACGTGGACGCGGCCGGGCCGCGGCCGGTCGGCATCGATCGAGAGGACGCGCACGGCATCCGCCAGCCGTGCGGCCCCGTCGGCCGGCGGCAGCGGCGTCGACGGAAGGACCTCCAGCTCCTCGAGGAGCTTCTCCAGCGCGGCGAGCGCGGTCGCGTCCATCGGGCCGGCGACGCGCGCGAATTCGGAGACGAAGAGCCGGCAGCCGCGGGCGAGCCCTCGAAGATCGCACTTGGCGCCGGACCCGTCCGCCGAGAGCGCGAGGGCGCGCGCCGCGAAGTCGCGAGCCCCGATGGCCGCGGCCAGCCGCCGGTTCCGGCGCTGGGCCCGGTCGGCGATCTCGCTCTCGCCGGCCTCCTCCGCGTCGCGTCCGCGCTCTTCGCGCCGCGAGAGCTCGGCGATCAGGCGCTCGAAGGCGGTCGCATGGCGCCGCGCACCCCAACCGATCTGCGCCTCGCGAAACGCGCGCGCGACCGCCCGCGTCCCCGGCGCGCCTTCGGCCGACGCGGCGACGCGATCGAACGTCAGCGCGCTCGAGGCCAGGGCCCGTCGCAGGACCTCCGCCGAAAATCCCTGGCCGATCCAGTCCAGAAACGCCAGCGCCGCCTGCCCCGGATGCGTGAAGGGCGCCGCGACGCCCGAGGAAAACGTGCAGGGGATCTCGTACTCGCAGGCGAGCTCCCAGGCCAGCGCGGGATAGGTCGAGGAGTCCGTGTAGAGGATCTCGACCTGATCGAACGGGATGCCCTCCCGGAGGATGCGCCGGAAGACCTGGCGGATCTCGTTCTCCTCGCCGATCGCGCGGACCAGCCGCACCTGCGCCGCGTTCGCGATCCAGTCCGCGGCAGGCTCCGCCGCGAGCGTCTCCAGGCGCCCGGCGGCGATCTTCTCGACCAGCTCCCGCTCGACGGCGGTCAAGTCGAGATCCTCGGGGATCAGGTATTGCGCGCCGGCCCCGGCCGGTCGCGGCGCGGCGACCGCGCGGCGCAGGACCGCCGCCGCATCGATGAAGCGGCCCTTCACCAGGTCGGCGTCGTAGCGGGCGAGGATCCCGTTCAACTCCTTGAGCTTGCGTGGGTCGTCGAAGGCGGCGGGCGGAAGCCCCGCCGAGGAGAAACCGGCCGCGCGAATCTCCTCGAACGTGCGCTGCAGCGCGCGATGGAAACCCGGCCGGTCGCGAAGCTGTCCGAAGTAGGACTTCGGTTTCAGGAACTCCGTGCAGGCCTGCTCGACTAAGGCGAGGGCCTGGGCGCGCGAGAGCAGGCGAAGGCCCTCTCGCGCGAGGTCCGGTCCCACGCGCTCCATGGCGAGGGTCCGGATCGTCTCGACCCGGAGGTTCATCCAGGGATGCCCGCCGCGCGCGAGCCTCTCCACGAGCGTGTGGCCGACGGCGAGCGAGGGCGCGATCAGGATCTTTTCGTCGAGCGGCGCTCGCGCGCAGGCGCCGGCGAGCGCGGCGATCAGGCGCGAGCCCTCGGACGGCGGCGAGGCAACGGCGGTCGCGCCGGCCGCCGGCTCATCGAACGGTAAGAAGGGTTGCTCCGCCATGGACGGTTCTCATTCTTTCGCACTCCGCGGACAAACGGCGTCCCGGCGAAGTGGGGGTGTAGACTCCAGGCTGGAAAACGGGGGAGCCCACTTCGCGCCGCCGGGCGCAAACGGCTGAGAGTCCGACGCGACGTCGCGCCGGAGACCCCGCGAACCTGATGCGGGTAATGCCGCCGTAGGGAGGTCCGATGAGCCGCGTACACGAGGCGCTTCCTTCTCATGCGATCGCGCACCCCGAGCCTCTGCCGGGATCGCGCAAGGTCTACGTCGCGGGTGCCAATGGGATCCGGGTGCCGTTCCGCGAGATCGCGCTCACGCCCACGCGCGGCGTGCGCGGCGAGACCGAGATCAACCTGCCCTTCCGCGTCTACGACACGTCCGGGCCCTATACAGACCCCGAGGCCTCGATCGACCTCTATGGCGGACTCCCGGAGCTGCGCCGGCCGTGGATCCTGGCGCGGGGCGAGTACGACCGCGGGGCTCCGGTCCGCGCCAACGCTCCCGGCCTCTCGCTCACGCGGCCCCGGGAGGTCCTGCGAGCGCGCGGCAACACGACCCAGATGCACTTCGCGCGCCGCGGCGAGGTCACGCCGGAGATGGAGTTCGTCGCGCTGCGCGAGGGCTGCGAGCCGGAGCTCGTCCGAAGCGAGGTCGCGAGAGGCCGCGCCATCATCCCGGCCAACATCAACCACCCCGAGTCCGAGCCGATGGCGATCGGCCGCAAGTTTCTGGTCAAGATCAACGCCAACATCGGAAACTCCGCGGTCGGTTCCTCGATCGAGGAGGAAGTCGAAAAGATGACCTGGGCCACGCGCTGGGGCGCCGACACGGTCATGGACCTCTCGACCGGCCGCAACATCCACGAGACGCGCGAGTGGATCCTCCGCAACTCGCCCGTGCCGATCGGCACGGTGCCGATCTACCAGGCGCTGGAGAAGGTCGACGGAAAAGCCGAGGAGCTGACCTGGGAGATCTTTCGCGACACGTTGATCGAGCAGGCCGAGCAGGGTGTCGACTACTTCACGATCCACGCGGGCGTGCGCCTGGCCTACGTCCCGTTGACGGCCCGCCGGCTGACCGGCATCGTGTCGCGCGGCGGATCGATCATGGCCAAGTGGTGCCTGGCGCACCACCGCGAAAGCTTCCTCTACACGCGCTTCGACGAGATCTGCGAGGTCATGAAGGCCTACGACGTGTCCTTCTCTCTGGGAGACGGGCTGCGTCCGGGCTCGACCGCCGACGCCAACGACGAGGCCCAGTTCGCGGAGCTGGAGACGCTGGGCGAGCTGACCACGAAGGCATGGGCGCACGACTGCCAGGTCATGATCGAGGGCCCCGGGCACGTGCCGATGCACCAGATTCAGGAGAACATGGACAAGCAGCTGGCCAT
>JBDTXY010000157.1:0-6504 GCA_040005945.1 Acidobacteriota bacterium | reverse complement strand
TGACGACCAGCGCCATGAGGGCGCGCGTGTTCATCAGCAGACCAATCGAGAGCGCTTCTTTCCAGGGCAACCCGCTTATTTGTGAGGCGCCGCCGGCGGCGCCAGACGGTCCTGGATCACTTTCGCCAGCGGAATCAGCTGCCGGCCCTTTTGTCGCGACGCCCGCTCGTAGGTTTCGAAAAAGGCGCGCGGTCCGGCGGATAAGGCGGCGCGGTAGGCATCGACGCCGAGGTTCTGAATGATGCCGTCGGCCAGGAACGCGCCCGCCGGCCCCGCCACGCGCGAGGCGAAGTCCGGACGGCGGATCTCCGCCGCCAGGGCAACTCGCTGGTCCAGGTCGCCCTCGGTCGAGACTAACCGGTCGGCGACGCGATTGAGCTCGTCCAGGCTGGATTTCATTCGATCCTTGAGCCAGAGAGACAAGGGGAAGAAGTTTTCGTCCACCGCGTAGAGCGAGACCGGTCCCGCCTCGGCGACGCTGCGCAGGAGCGGTTCGAGCTGGCCCAGCTCCGGATCGTGCTTCTGCCAGGCGGGGCTGGAGGCGCGGTAGGCGATCCAGGCGCGCTGGTAGGCCTGGCTCGCCATCAGGCGGGACAGATGCTCCATCTGCTCGGTCGGACTGGAGGCCGCAACCTCGGACAGCGCGCGCGCCAGATCGATGAGCGTCGTGCCTTCCGGCTTATCGTCGGACTCGACGAGGATGTGATCCGCGCGGCCGGGGAGACCGAAGGTCAGGTCGATGAGCACCCGCACCGAGACCGGGTGATCCGCCGGGAGCAGGGCGGCCGCGCGAGCGGTGGCCCGCCGCACGAGCTCGGGCTCCTGCGCCGAGATCGTCGCCAGCAGCGCGTCCCAGCGAGACCGCTCCTCGCGAATCTTCCGAAAGTCGAACATCGCAATGCGCGCCTGGTCATCAAACCCCGCGGCCACGTCGCGCTCGAAAGTCTCCGGCGGCCGGTTGGAGTCCCGGATCGCGAATCGCACGGCGGGCAGGGACTGGAGCAGCTTGGCCTCGGCCGGATCGAATCGATCCTTGGAGAGCAGCGCCAGGATCGAGCGCGCCGCGCGCATGTCCAGGACGATGGCGATCTCGCCGGTGGCGGCGGCCGGGAGATCGTAGGCGGCTCGCGAGGCGCTGCCGGGCGGCGCGGACGGCAGCGGCGCGGTCGCGCAGCCCGCCGCCACCAGAAGCAGCGCAGCGCCGAGCAACCGATTCATCCGAGGATCGCCTCGAGCGAACGCTCCGTGTCAGAGAAATCGACCATGAGCGCGTCCGGATTCTCGGCCCGCAATCGCTCCGGGCTCGTGATGCCCGTCGCGACCGCCACGGAGCGGACCCCCAGGCTGCGCCCGCACCCCACGTCGTGGACGGAATCGCCCACGATCACGATCGACTTGCCCGCGAACACGCGCCCCGTTGCCTCCCGCGCGCGCGTCACCGCGATCTGGGGCAGTTGGTAGCGGTCGGCCGAATCGCTTCCGAAAGCGCCGAAGGGAAAGTACTTGTTGAAGTCCGGAGGAGCGAGCTTGAGCCGGGCGCCGCGCTCCAGATTTCCGGTCAGCAAGGCCAGGGTGACGCGCGGCTCCGCCGCCAGCCGGGCCAGCAGCGCCGGAATCCCCGGCTTGGGAACGACCGAGGCCGGCTCCAGCTGCCTCTCCAGCTCCAGCAGGTACATCTCCAGCGCCCGCGGAAGGTCGCTGTCGCAGCGTTGCGCGCCGAGCTGATCGATCACCAGATCGCGCACGATCTGCGGATCGGTCTTTCCCGAGAAATCATGGCGCGACCGGTCCTGGTGCTCCTCCCCCGCCTTCCAGGCATACGCGGACTCGAGGGCCCTCAGGATCGAATCTCTGGCCACCCTCCCGGCCGAGATGAGCGTCCCGTCGATGTCGAACAAGACGAGACGGTGGCCGTTGGAATCGCTCATCGACCCGAATCATATTCAAACCGCTCGCCGTGCCAGCGCAGGATCTCCGGCATCGCGCGCCGCCAATAGTCCCAGTCGTGGCCGCCCGGCTCGAGGACGATCGTCGTGGGCACGCCGTGCTCGTTGAGCACGTTGCCGTATTGCGCGGCCACACCGTCGAGGCCGTAGACGTCCTCGGTTCCGGCGCGCAGAGACACGGAAAACGGCGGCTCCCGAAACTGCAGCGGGAAGAGAATCTGCCACACGTCGTTGGCATCGAGCGAGTTCTGTGCCGCGGATCGGCCGAAGACCCGCTCGAGCGTGTAGCGCGCCATGAAGCTGTACCGGGGGAGCTCCTCCCATCCCATGGGAATCAGCGCGCCCGAAAGCGACGACACGGACGCGAACATGTCCGGGTGTTTGAGGGCGAGCTTGACCGCTCCATAGCCGCCCATGGAAATTCCGGTGATCCCGCGGGCCTTCCTGCCGGGCAGAATCCGGTAGCGCTCCTGGACCCATCGCGGAAGATCCTCGGTCAGAAATTCCTCGAAACGCCGGGACCCGTCGTAGGAATCCGAGAACCAGCTGCCGGGTCCGTCCGGCGCAACGATGAGAAACTCCGGCAGCCGCCCGTCGCGCATCCGCTCCAGCGCGTCGGCCGCGACGCCGCGGCGGGCCAGCGTGCGGCCGTCGCCATAGCCGTCGTGGAGAAAATAGAGCACCGGGTATCGCCGTTGGGTCTCCCGCGCGTAGGAAGGCGGGATGACGACCAGCACGCGCGTGCGCGTGGAGAGCGTGCCCGCGGGCACGGCGTCCCAACGCGACCCGGTCGGGATGGATACGCACCCGGTCAGCGCCGCCACGAGAATCGTTGCTCGCCACGCGCTTCCCCTCACGCCGGCCGCCGTGTGACCGGTCAGGGCGCCGCGGGAACGGCGAAGAGCGCGTCGTCGCGCGTCGGCGTCACGGCGGCCTGCTCGAAGCGGATCTCAAACGGCTCGCCGGACATGGGCTTGTCCATGGACAGGGAAAGCCCGCCCATCGTCCGCCAATCCTTCCACGCCGCCGTCGTCGGAGGCTCCGACGCGCCGCCCAACACGTACTGCCACTGCACCATGTGCCGGCCGTCGCGGGTGATCCAGAGCCAATAGACGTCCTTGGGCGTCAAGCCCACGTCGTCGAAGGACACCTTCAGGACGTCGCACACACCGCCGCCGGGGCACGGCTTCTCGCCGTCGTAGGTCAGACGCACGCCGGGGTCGAAGATCTTCCAGGGAGCCAGGAGCCAGTAGGTGTCGTTGATGAAGCGCCCGTAGGCGTTCTCCAAAAGCTGGCTCTGCTTCTCGGCCTCCGCCGGGCGGCCGTTGACGAACGCCTTCCCCGCCTTGGTGTTGACGTTGAAGTAGACGGTGTACGGCGCCCCGGCCTTGTCCGTGCCGGAGAGGCGGTAGTCGCCGGTGTAGCGGTCCCAGACGTGGGAGAAGCGCGCGACCGCCTTGCCTTCCTTCACGACCACGAAGTCGAACCGGAACTGCCGCGCCTTTTCCCAGGCCGGCGCGCCGCCCATTGCGGCGATGAGCTCCTTGCCCACCGCGTCCGCTTTGGCGTCGCGCTCGGCCGCGCGGGCCAATACGGAAACGCCCACCATCAGAATCGCGCCAACGATTTTTCGCTTCATCCCCAAATCATATGCCTCGGTTCCATCGGCTCCCGCTCGCAACTCCCTTACACTAGCCCCGATGCCCGAGCTGCAACGCCTGCCTCGCGACCTCCACGCGGCGCTTTCGGGCGAGGGGTTCCGCCGCCGCCGCCGGCTGGTCTTGCCCCTGTTGACCACCGATCCCGAGGGCTTTCCGCGCGTCGCGCTCTTGACGCTGGGTGAAGTGCGGTCCAACTCGACGGTCGAGATCGCCATCGCGGTCCAGGCCGAGAGCCGCACGGCATTCAATCTGGTCCGCCGGTCCCACGCGACGTTGCTCTACTTGAACCGCCGGCTGACGGCGTCCGTCCAGGCCCGCGCCGGCCGTGGTCGCGTGTGCAATTTCGATCCGGCGCGACGAGTCTTTCCGCTGCGCGTCGTGCGCGTGCGCATCGACCGGCCGGGGGCGCAGGAGGGGGACGTGGCCCTGATGAGCGGACCCACGTTTTCCGGCGCGGACGCGGATCGGCTCTTCTCCGAGGCGCTCTTCGCGGAGCTGGGAGGTGTGCGATCGGAATGAGGTTCGAGGATCGGACCGTCCTGGTGACGGGAGCCGGACGCGGCATCGGCCGTTCCATCGCGCTGCGTTTCGCGGAAGAGGGAGCGCGCGTGGCGCTGGTCGCGCGAACGGCGGCGGACCTCGAGGAGACCGCGCGTCAGATCGCTGCGCTGGGCGGGAAGAGCGTGGCTCTGACGGCCGACATCACGGTGGCGGGCGCGGCCCAGGACTGCGTCGCCCGCTGCGAGGCGAGCCTGGGCACGATCGACATCCTGGTCAACAACGCCGGCGTGTTCCTGTACCGGCCGTTTCTGAAACTGACCCCCGAGGAATGGGACCGCGTGATCGCCACGAACCTGACGGGCGCCGCCAGCTTCTGCCGCGCGGCGCTTCCCGGAATGGTCCAGCGGCGCAGCGGCCGCATCGTCAACGTCGCCTCGATCCACGGAATGCGCGGCGACGCCAACGTGGTCGCGCAGAGCGCCGCCAAGTTCGGCCTGATCGGCTTGACCCAGGCGCTCGCCCGCGAGTTTCGCTCGCACAACATCGCCGTCAACGCGGTCTGCCCGGGCACGGTCGAGAACAAGCTGGACGAGGGCGGCGGCCTGCACACCGAGCCCCTGGCCGAGAAGCTCTGGCCGCGCGACGTGGCGCGGGCCGTCCTCTTCCTGGCCTCCGACGAAGCCGCGGCCATCACCGGCACCGCCCTGGAAATCTTCGGCGGGACGCACCTGACGATCCAGCCGTAGCTCGCGCGGAGGTAGGCGCTGAGAGCGTGGTTGACATCTGATGCTAAATTTATTAACATCACAGCATCATGACGCGGACGACGGTCGACATCGACGGCCCGGTGCTAGAGGACTTGAAGCGTATCCAGAAGCGTGAGGGCAAGAGCCTCGGCCGCACGGCGTCCGACCTGCTGGCGGAGGCGATCTCACGATATGGCTCGCGGCGCAAGAAACCCAGTCGGTTTGACTGGATCTCGCGGCCGATGAAGGCGCGAATCGATTTCTCAGACAAGGAGGCCGTGCGCGCCGCGGCGGACGCCGGCTTGCTGGCGCCTGCGCGAAAGCCAGAGCCTTGAGCTACGCGATCGACGTCAATATCCTGCTGTATGCCTCCGACGAGACGAGCCCCTTTTCCAAGCGCGCCCGGTCGTTCCTCGATGAATGCGCCGCTGGCCCCGAACCCCTTTGTCTCGGCTGGCCGACACTGACGAGCTACTTGCGTCTCTCGACGCATCCCGCGATCTTTGCCAGCCCGCTCGCGCCCGAGCAAGCCGAGCGCAACGTGGACTCTCTTCTCGGGCTCCCTCATGCCCGGGTACTTTCGGAGCAGGAGGGCTTCTGGGACGTCTATCGCACCGTCACGCGGGGGCTGGCCGTGCGCGGCAACGACGTCCCCGACGCCCATCTTGCCGCGCTGCTGCGACAGCACGAGGTTCCGACCCTCTACACCAACGACCGCGACTTCCTGAAGTTCGAGGGATTGAAGGTCCGGAACCCGTTCGACGAGAAGACGCGCTAGAGCCTGGTGCAACCGCTCCTGCGTCTGAGAACAGCCTCCGACGAAGCCGCCGCCACCACCGGCACCGCCCTCGAGGTCTTCGGCGGCACGCACCGGGTGCCGTAGGCCCTCCTCCGGCACGGAATCTTGCCTCGCGACAATAGATCTTCAGAGGCGATGGGGAGGCTTAGAATCGTCACATGAGTGTGCCGGCCGCACTGAAGTTCACCTACGAGGACTACGCCCTCCTCCCCGAGGACCGCCGCTACGAGGTCATCGATGGGGAGCCCTTCTTGACGCCCGCGCCGACGACGTTCCACCAGATCGTGAAAGGGCGCATCAAGCGCTTCCTCGACGACTTCGTCGAAGCCGCGAGCCTGGGGCTCGTCCTCGACGCCCCATGCGACGTGGTTCTCTCCGACTACGACGTGCTCCAGCCGGACATCCTCTTCGTGTCGACTGCGCGAGCCTCGATCGTCGGCGAAAAATACGTCGGCCCCGCCCCCGATCTGGTCATCGAAGTCCTCTCGCCGGCGACGGAGACCCGTGACCGCGCGGCGAAGGCGAAGCGATACGCCACCTTCGGCGTGCGAGAGATGTGGCTCGTGGATCCGGCGGCACACACGATCGAAGTCATGGTCAACTCAGAGGACGGGTTCCGCCGCCAGGCGCTTTATGGCGAGGGCGACACGGTTCGATCCGTGATTCTTCCCGGCCTCGAGTTCCTGGCGGCCCCGGTCTTCCGGCCGCTGTGAGATCCCTCTCCCCCCCTTTTGGAGGGAGAGGGTCAGGGTGAGGCGGCGCGTCAGCCTCAGTTGATCGTAATCGCCTTTGTGCGCGTGTTATTGATCTCGCTGGTCTCTGGAACAGCGTTCCCGTCGTCGGCGACCGCC
>JBDTXY010000156.1:0-6505 GCA_040005945.1 Acidobacteriota bacterium | reverse complement strand
TGAAGGACCTGGACGCGGCCACCCTGGAAGACGTATCCAAGTTCTTCAAGACGTTCTACGCGCCGAACAACGCGGTGCTCGTCGTCGTCGGCGACTTCGACCCGACGCAGACCCTGGCGTGGATTCGCAAGTACTTCGAGGCGGTCCCAGCGTCGCAACTGCCGGGCAAGCCCGACATCGCCGAGCCGCGCCAGGAGAAGGAGATCCGCGCCAGCAAGGACGACAATCTCGCGACGCGGCCGGCGCTGGCCGTCGGCTATCACGCGCCCAGGCGCAACACGCCGGAGTATTACGCGATGGGGTTGATCGACGAGATTCTGGTCCAGGGCAAGGACAGCCGGCTCTACCAGGCGCTGGTGCAGAAGACGGGCCTGACGGGCGACGTGCAGGGCGGCATCAACTCGGGCCTGGGCGACATGTACAACATCAACGGCCCGACCCTTTGGGACGTCTCGCTCTTCCACGACAAGGAGAAGAGCGCCGAGGAGATCCTGAAGGTCTTCGACGCCGAGATCGAGAAGATCCGCACGACCCCGGTCGATCAGGCCACGCTCGACCGCGCGCTCGTGAAGAAACGCTCCGGGCTCTACGACAAGATGGAGCAGCTGGGTGGCTTTGGCAAGGCGGACCTGCTCGCCTCCCTGGCGCTCTTCGACGACGACCCGAAGAAGATCAACCAGATCGAAGCGGAATTCCGAAAAGTTACGCCCGCGCTCCTCCAGAAAACCGCGCAGGAGTACCTGCGGCCCGGCAATCGCACGATCCTCGTGATCGTGCCCAAGGCCGAGGCGAAGACCCAGCACCCGAGCGGGTCGTTTTGAGCGGCGCTCGGCGCGCCGACGGGAGCGAAGAGTGGTTCTCGGCAAATGGCAATGGACGTACTGATGGGCCTCGGTAACAAAAACTCTCGGCCGCCGTTCGCGAACGGCTCCGGCCGAACGACACGCCCGCATCCTTTCTCAGAAGCCTGCTAGCAGGAGACATGACCATGAAACACCGCCTGGCGCTGGTCTTGATCGTTTGGGCTCTCGCGCCCGTGCTGTGGGCGCAGAAGCAGACGCCCCCCGCCCCGGCAGAACCCAAAGGCTTCTCGGTCCCCGCGCCGAAGACCCTGACGCTTGAGAACGGGCTGGCCGTGACCTTGGTTCCGTACGGCACCGTGCCGAAGGTGACCGTGAGGCTGGCCGTCCTGACGGGCAACGTCGATGAGAAGGCCGACGAAGTGTGGCTCGCGGACCTGACCGCCGACATGCTTTCGGAGGGCACGACGACTCAGAGCGCCTCGCAGATCGCCGAGAACGCGGCGCGCATGGGAGGCTCGATCGACGTGAACGTCGGCGAGAACCGAACCGACATCGGCGGCGACGTGCTTTCGGAGTTCGGTCCGCAGATGGTCGCGCTGGTGGCCGACGTGGCCCGCAATCCAAAGTTGCCGGAATCGGAGCTGGCAAGGCGGAAGGCCGACCGCGCCCGCCAGCTCTCGATCTCGAAGAGCCAGCCTCAGCCGCTCGCCCAGGAAAAGTTCCGCGCCGTGCTTTACGGCGACCACCCGTACGGGCGCCTCTTTCCGACCGAGCCGATGCTCTCCGGCTACACGATCGCGCAGGTCCGCGGCTTCTACGACCGGAACTTCGGAGCCGCGCGCTCCCACCTTTACGTCGTGGGCCGGTTCGACGTGGTCGCCATGGACGCCGCGGTCCGAAAGGCGTTCTCCGACTGGAAGCGCGGCAGCGCGGCCGCCCCCGCGGCGCCGTCGCCCAAGAGCGAACGCGCGGTCTACCTGCTGGATCGGCCCGGCGCGCCCCAATCCACCATCAATCTCGGCATGCCGGTCATCGATCCCTCCAAGCCGGATTGGGACCGCCTGTTCCTGATGAACGTGCTGCTCGGCGGCTCCTTCTCCTCGCGCATCACGTCCAACATCCGCGAGCAGAAGGGCTACACCTACTCCCCGCAGGGGCAGCTCTCCAACCGCTACCGCGACGCCTACTGGATCGAGATCGCCGACGTGACGACGGACAAGACCGGTCCGGCCATCAAGGAAATCCTGGGCGAGATCGATCGCCTGCAGAAGGAGCCGCCTTCGGACAAGGAGCTCAAGGCGTTTCAGAACTACCGCGCGGGCGTGTTCGTTCTCCAGAACTCATCGCGAACCGGCATCATCGGGCAGCTCGAGTTCGTGGACCTGCACGGCCTGCCCGGGGACTACTTGAACGGCTACGTGAAGCGGATCTACGCCGTCACGCCGCAGCAGGTCCAGGACGCGGCCAAGAAGTATATCCAGGCCGACAAGGCCTCGATCGTGATCGTCGGCGACCGCAAGGTGATCGAGGAGCAGGTCAAGGAGTTCGGACCCCTGAAATGATGCGCGGGAGCGAAGCCCCGCGCGTCGCTCACGCTCCTCGGGATGCCGCCGCCCGCCTTTTACGCATCCAGGCGGGTTTCTTCTTCGCCGCGCGAGCAAAGACCGGACAGCTCTTCACGTGCGCTCCGCGCAGATACCCCGTACTCTCGAGGAACGCGTTGACGATTTCGCCCCCCGTGAAGACGAAGGTCTCCTTGAAGAGCTTCTTCCAGGCGTCGCGAGACCGGGGGTGATGCGCGTCGAGCCACTTCGAAAACGAGCCGTGCGTCTCCCGAATCGCCTCGAGGCGGCGCGCGTTCTCGATGACGGCGTTGATCTTCAGGCGATTGCGGATGATGCCGGCGTCCTTCAGCAAGCGGGCCCGCTCGCGGGCGCCGAACCGCGCGACTCGGGCGACATCGAAGCCGGCGAACGCCCGCCGGAAACCCTTGCGCTTCTGAAGAATCGTCAGCCAGGAAAGGCCGGCCTGGTTGATCTCGAGGGCCAGGCGCTCGAAGAGCCGGGCATCGCCGCGGACGGGAAATCCGTACTCGCGGTCGTGGTACGGGCCGTGGAACGGATGCCCAGGAGCCACGCGGCAATAGCTCACGAGCGCCGGAGAGTATCATTCAGACATCGACGAAGAGGTCCCATGAAACGTCTCCTCCTGCTCCTGATTGTCGCGGGCATCATCGCCTACCTCATCAAGACGCAAGGTGTCCTGCACACCGCCGCGCCCGCGTCCGAGCGGGGCGCTCCGATCGATCGCGCGCATGCGGCCGCCGGAGCCGACGATGCGCGCGCCGCGGCCGGCGATGCGGTCGCCAGGGAATCGGAGCAATCCGGCGGCGGCGCGGTGACGGAGAACATGACTCCCGACCAGGTGCGCGCCCTGATCGGATCGCCCGACGACGTCGCGACCTCGACGACCGGAAGCGGCGCGACGCGCGAGACCTGGACCTACAAGAACGTCGGGAAGTCGGTCGTCTTCGAGAACGGCGTCGTCATCTCCGTCCAATAGCGCGCCGGCTACTCGTCGAACAGCGTGCGGGCCGGGCGGGGAGGATCTCTGACCTCGATCCCGAGCTCGCGGGCGAGCGCGCGGATGGTCAGCGGCGCGCACCCCTCCGCGCGGTTGTTGACCAGCACGAACGCGTCGGCTCCCGCCTCGGTGATGTGGCGGATGAGGCCCACCAGATCCTTGCGCATGTCTTCGCGCGGCGCCAGCACGCGGTCATAGGGGCGAAAGCGCTCGACCGCCCGCGCATAGGGGATGCCGGGCGGCACCAGGATGCGCGCGAGGGCGAGCTTCCCGGGCAGAGGCCGCGCGGCCTTCCACTGTTCGGGCAGAGACGGGGCGCGCGTCCACCAGTTGAAGACATGCGCCGCGCCGCGCTCGCGCAAGACGTCGAAGTAGTCCCGCACGAAGTAGGACGGCGTGCGAATCTCCACCGCGTAGGTCTGGGCGGTCGGAAGTTGGCCCAAAAACGCGTCGAGCCTCGCCAGAAAAGTCTCCCGCGACGCGGGCGTGGGCCGCTGTTCCGTCGGAAACTCGAACACGAAAGGGCCCGTGTGGCCCGCGAAGGACCGTTCGTAGGCCGGAAGAATTTCCTCCCGGAACACCCGCGCGTCCAGGAAGCGCGAGTTGGCCGCGCCGGCGCGATCCGCGTGCCGGGGCAGCTCCGGGAATCGCTCCATCGTCAGCTCTTCCCAGACCTTCGAGACCACCGGGAATCCCGCCGGCAGAACGGACGCGTAGCGGCGCAGCTGCGCCTCCGTGGGCGGCCGATAGAAGGGAAAGTCGAACTCGACCGTCTTGAACGGCTCGTACTGCACGTACTCGCGCAGGCATTCGACCTTGAACGTCGCCTCGCGATACCGGTCGTGGTACACGATCCCCTTCCATCCCTCGTAGGCGAAGCTGGCGGTTCCGAAGAGGATTTCGGCCACGCCGAAAGTATGTCGCAGAGCCCGGATTAGAATCTCCAGCCGTGATTCCCCTGCGCAGCGCCGCGGAGATCGTCGGGCGGCTGGAGTGGCCGGCCGCGGCTGAGCCGCTCTTGGTCGACGTTCCGCCGGAGCTGGAGAAGATCCTGACGGAATCGGCCGCCGCCGGCGCCACGGTCTCCTCGGCGGCGGCGGCCAAGATCCGCTCGGTCAAGGGCAGCTTCGATTTCATCCTCCTCTGGCAGGAGGACCGGGTCGGCTCGCGCGCGGTCCTGGCCGCGGCGCAGAAGCGCCTCCAGCCCGACGGCCGGCTGTGGGTGGCGACGGCCATGCGGAAGATCCAGGGACCCCGCACTCCCGCCGTGCACCGGTTGGGGCTCGAGGATCTCAAGAAGGCCTTCGCCAAAGAGAAATTGGTCTGTGACCGGGAGGTCCGCCTCTCGGCATGGCATACGGCGTACCGCTTCGTGCGGCCGGACTCGTCCGGGCCCCGGTCAAAGATAGACTGAGCGGCTTGACCGAAGACCACAGCCTGCTCGCCGGAACCGCGCTCGAGGACGACGTCGCCGTCGAGCCCAAGCTGCGCCCGCAGACGCTGCCGGAGTACATCGGTCAGGACAAAGTGCGGGAGAACCTGTCGGTCTTTCTGGCCGCGGCGCGCGGCCGAGGCGAGCCGCTGGATCACGTTCTCTTAACCGGACCTCCCGGGCTCGGCAAGACGACGCTGGCCCACATCGTCGCGCGGGAGATGGCGGCGGGCCTGCGCCTGACGGCCGGACCGATGATCGCGCGCGCCGGCGACCTCGCCGGAATTCTGACCAACTTGCAGCCGCGGGACGTGCTCTTCGTGGACGAAATCCATCGCCTGAGTCCGACCGTCGAAGAGGTCCTCTATCCCGCGATGGAGGACTTCCGCCTGGACGTGCTGATCGGCGAGGGTCCCATGGCGCGCACGATGAGGGTGGACCTGCCTCCGTTCACGCTGATCGGCGCCACGACCCGTCCGGGCCTGCTGTCCCAGCCCCTGCACGGACGATTCGGAATTACGCTGCGGCTGGATTTCTACGACGTGGCGGCGCTCTCGCGCATCGTGGAGCGCTCGGCCAATATTCTCGCGATCCGGATCACGCCGGACGCGGCCCGCGAGATCGGGTCCCGCAGCCGCGGAACGCCCCGCATCGCCAATCGGCTGCTGCGCCGCCTGCGCGACTTCGCCGAGGTGGCCGGCAAGGACTCAATCGAGCTGCAAACGGCCCGGGAGGCTCTATCCCGGCTCGAGGTCGACGAGCACGGGTTCGATGAGCTGGATCGGCGCATTCTCTCCACGATCATCGAGAAGTTCGGCGGCGGACCCGTCGGCGTGGGCGCGATCGCGGCCTCCCTGGGCGAGGATCGCGGCACGCTCGAAGACTTGTACGAACCCTATCTGCTCCAGGCTGGATTCTTGCAGCGGACCCCCCGCGGGCGCGTCGCCTCGCCGGCGGCGTATCGCCACCTGGGAATCGTCGCGCCGCGGCGAGACGGAGAGCTCTTCTAGACAGATCATGAAACGCGGGCTTCTCATCTACAACCCGACCGCGGGCCAGCGAGACCGCCGTGCTCAGATGAGCGCCTTGATCGACCGGCAGCGGCAGGGCGGCCTGGAGCTGGTCAATGCGCCGACGACCGGGACCGGCGACGCGACGGAGATCGTGCGTTCCTTCCTCTCGCGCGGCCTCGACCTCGTCGTCGTCTGCGGCGGGGACGGCACCATCTCCGAGGCGGCGGGCGGCCTGCAAGGTTCCGACGTTCCCCTGGCCGTCCTCCCGGGCGGCACTTCCAACGTGCTCGCGCGCGAGATGCAAATCCCGCTCGACTTCAGCGCCGCCGAGGAGCTGCTTCTGAGCGGGATCCCGTCGGAGGTCCGGTTCGCGCACGCGGATAGCCGCCCGTTTCTTTTGTGGGCCGGCGCGGGCTTGGACGCCAGGGTCATGGGGAAGCTGAACCTGAAGGTCAAACGTTGGCTCGGGCGCACGGGCATCGCGCTGACCGCCATACCCGAGTTCCTGAGGTACGAGTTTCCAAGGCTCGAGGTCCTCATCGACGGCATCGCGCACGAGGCCACTTTCGCCGTGGTCTGCCGGGCCAGCCGCATTGCCGGGGAGTGGATCATCGCCCCCGACGCGCGCCTGGACGGCGAGGTGCTCGACGTGATGCTCTTCTCCCACCGCAGCC
>JBDTXY010000155.1:0-6554 GCA_040005945.1 Acidobacteriota bacterium | reverse complement strand
CACTTCGATAGCTCTTAATGCGTCCTTAAGGTGTGGCGGACGGAGTCCGCCGTGAGGCGCGTTTCCGTCGAGCCTGCACGCGTCTGCGAGCGGATCTATCGCGCGACGGACGCGCAGACCTGTTGCGCGCCTGAATGGCGACGGAAGTCTTTCCCTTTCTGGGGCGAGGTGCGAACGGCTCCGAGACTGCGTGATGGCCGGTTTGGGCGGCGATGTCTACGGACGAGGGGGCACGATCCTCGGGGCTCTCGAGTCCGGGACCACCGACGGGCCCTCGCGCGGGGTCGGCGGGAATCCGATGCGGGCGTAGAGCGCGGCCGAGTCCTCCCAGGCGACGACGAACCGGCCGTCGTTCATCGCGACCTGAGGGAACCGAAGGCCGCTGGACTCGGGTGCGACCAGAAAGTCGGCGCCCGTCGGCGCGCCGGTCGCGAAGTAGTGCCGCGCGTAGATCCCGGTCGGGACCGATCCTTCTCCCACCCAGGCGACGGTGAAGTTGCCGTCGGCATCGGCCCCGACCGATGGCTCAAATGCCACGGTCTGCGTGGAAATCGGGAATCTGGGTCCCTGCGGGTTGCCAACATCGTCGAATCGTTGCCCGACGATCGTGTCCGTCGCCCACACGACGACGAAGTCGCCCGCGGCGACGTCGGGGTTGCCTTGATCGAGCGGTGAGTCGGTGTCGACCGGGAACTGGGATCCTCGCGACTTGCCGGACCCGTCGTAACTCCGGGCGAAGATGCGGAAGTGCGGTATGGAGAAATTGAGATCCGCCCAGGAAACCACGAAGGCACCGGAAGGGCTCATCGCGACGCTGGGTTGGAACTGGTCGAAATCGGTTGCCGTGTTGACCAGGAATCCGGCTCCCTGCGGGACCCCGTTCGCGTCGTAACGGCGCGCGTAGACGTCCAGGCCGGCGTTGCCCATGGGGTTGGCGTGGACCGCCCAGACCACCACGAGGGCGCCCGCCGCGTCGATCGCCACGCGCGGAGTGATTCCCGCGAAGGCCACCTCGATCTCGCTGCCGATTGGATTGCCGGCGGAACCGTACCGGCGCGCCAGGATCGCGCTCTCCGTCGTCCCGTCCTTCTGCCAGACGACGACGAAACTGCCGGAAGGATCCACCGCGAGATCCGCCCCGGTCTGGTCTCCCGCCGTCGAGGTGTTGACCTGGAACTCGGCTCCCCGCCCTTCGCCCGCGCTGTCGAACCGCCGGCCGAAGATGCCGTCGCCGGAGCCGTCCCGATCCCGGCTGACCCAGACGGCCACGAAGTTGTTCGCGGAGTCGAACCCGACGGCCGGCGCGAACTGCTGAAACGGTTCCTGGCTGATCGGCAACTGCGGGCCCATCGGCGGGGCCTGGGCGCGAGCCGCCGCCGGCACGGTGACAGCGGTGACCAACAGGACAATGATGATTCGGATGTTTCTCACCGGCTTCCTTAGCGCGAGGAGACCGAAAGTGTGTGGAGAATCCCGATCAGCGGGCCGAGAGGGCCCGTGTGTTTGCAGCGGGCGAGGATTCCTTGTGCGTCGATCGGAGGCTGATGGAATGGAAGAAGTGGTGCGCAAGAGACGGGGCAGCCAGTGCCGGCCTTGCGCGCCGCGGCCGAGCGCGAATTGGTCCACGACCCTTGTCTCCAAGGGAGGCTCGGGACAATGCCCAACGGGAGCGGCGGAATCTGCTTCGGTTTGAGATTCACCCCGAGCCGAAACGATCGCTCCGACGTGGAGGTCGTTGGCTGGAGTTCGAGCGCGTCCGGCTTCGGCGGGGTTGTCTGTCCATGTGCGGAAGCCGAGAGAAGAATGCTTCCGAGACAGAAGAGGAGCGCCGTCGTTGGCCTGGTCACAATGCCGATCCTACGCCTCAATGCGTCGCCTCGCCCAAACACGAGAGCCGCCGCCGTGGCTCAGGGCTGCGCCACCTCGGCGTACTTGCGCCGGCGGGTGCGGCGCGGGTGAAACGGATCGGGGTCCGCGGGATCCGGCCGCTCCTCGATGAGTTTCTCCGCCGCCACCGTGTGGAACGACACGATCAGCCAGTCCTCTTCCCCGACGGCTCCCTGGTGCCAGGTCCCCGGCGGGATTGAAAGCCAGCGCGCGTCGAGCGGAGCGTTGGGGCCGCTCGCGAGGACATGGGATCTCCAGCTTCGACCGTCGTGGACCTGGAAGTCCCCGCCGCCGCTCCAGGACACCATGCGCTGGCGGCTGTTGGGATGCCGCTCGGCCCCGGTGGTGACGCCGTGCCGCAGGACGAAGACCCAACTCGACTGAATTTCGGCAGGAAGCGGCGACGCGTAGAGATCGAGGGGCACGGCCTCCCAGGCCTCGATCTCCTTCGGGCCCCGCGCGAGTGTCGCGAGGACGCGCGCGCAGATCGACGTGATCGCCGTCGCGGCTGTCGGCGCGAAGACCGCGGCGTCGAGCGCCTGCAGGATCGCTCGCTCGGAGGCGGACCAGCGTTCGGTCATGGTCCTAGTCGTGGAGCGCTTCGTGAACGAACGTCACCGCGATCGAGCCTTCGCCCACCGCCGAGGCGACGCGCTTGACGTTTCCCGCGCGGACGTCGCCGACCGCGAAGACGCCGGGCAGGCTCGTCTCGAGCAGACGCGGGGGCCGAGGCAGAGGCCAGCGCGCCGCGGCGAGGTCCTCGGGCGACAGATCCGGTCCCGTCTTGATGAACCCCTGGCCGTCCAGCGCGACGCACGCCTCGAGCCAGCTCGTGTTGGGGACCGCTCCGGTCATCGAGAAGACGTGCCGGATGTCGTGCGTCGTCACGGCCCCGGTCTCGTGGTCGCGCCAGCTGACGCGCTCCAGCCGGTCGGTTCCTTCGAGGGCGACGATCTCCGTCTGCGTTCGGAGCTGGATGACCGGATTTCCCTCGATCCGGCGGATGAGATAGCGGGACATGCTCTGGGCCAGTCCCGCGGTGCGGACCAGGACGTGCACGCGCTTGGAAGTCTCCGCCAGGAACACAGCCGCCTGTCCCGCCGAATTCCCTCCGCCCAGGACAACGACTTCCTCTCCGCGGCACAGTTGGGCCTCGATCGGCGAGGCGCCGTAGTACACCCCGTTTCCCTCGAAGCGCTCCAGGTTGTCGACCTCCAGCCTCCGGTATCGTGCGCCGGTCGCGATGATGACCGTGCGCGCCGGAACGCTGGGGCCCTCGTCGATCTCGATCGCGTAGGGCCTGCGTTCGCAGGTCAGACGTCTGGCGCCCTTGGCGATCATCAGCTCGGCGCCGAACTTCTCCGCCTGGGTCAACGCCCGGGCCGCCAGCTCCTGTCCCGAGATGCCGGTCGGAAAGCCCAGGTAGTTCTCGATCTTCGAGCTCGAGCCGGCCTGCCCGCCGGGCGCGTCGGATTCCAGCACCAGGACGTCGAGCCCCTCGGAGGCTCCGTACACCGCCGCGGCCAGGCCGGCGGGCCCCGCTCCGATGACGAGCAGGTCGCGCAGGCGGGTCTGGTCGATCGCCTCGTTGAAGCCGAGGCAGTCGGCGATCTGGAGGTTGGTGGGGTTGCGGAGCACGACCGTCTCGCGGCAGATGAGCACGGGCACGTCTGCCTCCGAGACCTGGAAGCGGTCGAGCAAGTCCTGCACTCCGGAATCGCGGTCGAGGTCGAGGAACGTGTAGGGATGTCCGTTGCGCGTCAGGAACTCCTTCACGCGCAGCGTGGCCTGGCAATAGCGGGAGCCGATCAGCACGGCGTCTCCCAGGCCGCGGGCGATCAGCTCGACCCGGCGCAGGATGAAGGCGCGCATGAAGATGTCGGAGAGCTCGGAATCGGTCTGGACGAGCGCGAGCAGCTCCGGCCGTTTTACGTCGATCACTTCGCCCGGCCCGCCCGCCCGCAGGCTCACCAGCGCCTGCCGGCCCGAGAGCATGTTGGTCTCGCCGGTGAATTGGCCGGGCTCGAGCACTCCGACGATCTCGTCGGCATTGGCCGATCTCCGAACCAGCCTGAGGGAGCCCGCGGTCACAACGAAAAACGACTCGGCCTGCTCTCCCGCCGACGCCAGCACCTCTCCGCTCCGGACCGGTCGGACGCGTCCGTGCGCCGCGACGCGCGCGATCTGCGCCGGCGTCAGCGTGGGGAACGTCTGGTCGGCGCGCGGGGAAGGCGTGAGGACCACGGGTCCCGGCGAACGGGTGTCAGCGTCCATGGCTTCGAGCCGCGGCGGAACGCATCCGCTGCATGGCGTCGGTCTCCTGGTCGGAATAGCGCTCGTCTTTCCAGGGGTCGGCGTGCATGTGATAGCCGTTGACCTCCCAGAATCCCGGAGGGTTGACGTCGAGGAACTCGAAAGCGCGAATCCACTTGGCGCTCTTCCAGAAGTAGAGCCGGGGCACGACGAGGCGGCAGGGGCCTCCGTGCTCCGGTTCGAGATCCTTCCCGTCGTGCCGGAGCGCCAGGAGCACATCCTCGCCTCGCAGGTCGGCCATCGCGATATTCGTCGTATAGCCGCCCTCGCTGTGAGCCATCACGGCGACCGCCTCCGGGCGGACGTCGGCGCGGCGAAGGATCTCGGAGACGGCGACCCCCTCCCACCGGTTGTCGAACCGGCTCCACCGCGTCACGCAGTGAATGTCGGAGGTGACCGAAACGCGGGGCAGCGCGAGAAACTCCTTCCACGTCCACGAACGCTCCTGCCCGACGGACCCGTAGCACCGAAAGGTCCAGCGCTCCGGCTCGACGCGGGGCGTCTCCCCGTACGTGAGGACCGGCCACTTCTGCGTGAGGACCTGTCCGGGCGGCAGGCGCTCCGGAGGCCCCGCCAGATCATTTCTCATTCGTCCCGTCCCGGTCCGCGATTGTCGCATCGGATGTCTGCGCGGGAGCATAGGAATGTTTTTTGCATGAAGTCGGCCGGCCCTTGTAGATCTCGATCGGCATGAGCCGGTGCTCGCCCGTGGCGACGAAGAGGCCGGCGCCCGCCTCGATCGCCTCCCGCGCGAGCACGGGCAGGAAATCGCCGGGTTGCTCGCAAGAGAGGCCGGTCTCGTGCGAGTGAATCGTGGCGATCACCAAATCCGATTGCTGCTTGCCCTGTCGGATGGCCCGGCGGATCTCGTCCAGGTCCACGGGGGAGATCTCGTAATGGCGGGCGGCGCGCTCGCCGGCGCGAAACTGGGTGTCGAGGAAGGTCAACTCTTTGGGCGCCTCACGTTCCGCCTTCTCGCAGCTCTCGCGCTCGAAGGTGCTGGTGATCTCGCAGGTCTTCCCGGGCGCGTCGAGCGCGGCCTTCACCGACCGCAGCTGAGCCATCGCGTCCGGGGGCAGCACGAAGCTGCGAATGACGCGAACGGCGGAGAGCCCCGGCCGTCCCGGAGCGCGGCCCCGCGGGGGCATCGCGTCGCCGCCCTCGCTGAACGTCGAAGCCATCGAGACCAGCGCGACGCGTCCCTGGGGCGTCTCGAGATACCTCGCGGCCCGGGCCTCCGCGCGGTTCTCGCCCACGCCGGCGTGCACCAGCCCGGCCTGGTCGAGGACACGCGTGGTCTCCCGCATCCCGGCGATGCCCAAGTCCATGGCGTGGTTATTGGCGCGCGAGACCAGGTCGAAGCCCATCGCGGCGAGGTCCCGGGCGACCGCGGGCTCGGCGACGAGGGACACGTCGTCGCGGCCGGGGTAGGGATATCCCGCGAAGCTGCCCGGATCGAGCGCGACGTTCTCGAAGTTGCCGAACGCCGCGTCGGCGTCCCGGAGAATTCGCACCGCCGCGGAGAAAGCCGGGTCGCGCGGGAGCAGCTGCGAGAGCGGGCGGGAGATGATGAGGTCGCCCACCGCGGCGAGCGTGAAGCCGTCGGCGATCGTGGTGTCCAGCTCCTGCTCCGGCGGCCGTCTCGGGTCGAAGAGCCGGGGCGTGGGCGCGGGCTGCTGGCCGACGAGAACGGCGACGGCGGTGGCGCCGACGGTCGCAAGACAAAGCCTTCGCATGTCTGACCCTCCGTGAGTCGCGCGATCCTATCTCGAGGCAACCGCCTGCCTAGCGTCCGCGACGGAAGGGCCAGTTCCAAAGAGAGTGTCTCCGCGAATTCTATGGGGTTCTTCGTCGGAATGACGCAAAGGCGGGCCGGGGCGCATGGTCATCGGTACGACGGCGAAGAGCCTGGAGACCCGGTTTCGACTACACTCCGCACCGCCGTCGGAGGAGGCCCCGACTGATCAGCACGAAGCTCGCCAACCGTTATGAGCTCCTCGGAGAGCTCGGCCGCGGCGGCATGGGCGTGGTCTATCGCGCCCGTGACCCGCTCTTGAATCGCGAGGTCGCCGTCAAGCTCATCTCCTCGACGGACCTGACGCCGGATCTGGAGGAGCGTTTCCAGCGCGAAGCGCAGGTCGTGGCCCAGATGGACCATCCCGCCATCGTGCCGATCTACGACGTCGGCCGCGACCAAGCCTCGCTCTTCTTCGTCATGCCGGTGGCGAGCGGCACGAACCTGCTGCGCCTGATTCGGGACCAGACGCTCCGTCTGGGCGAGGTCGTCGATATCGGGATCCAGGCCGCCGAGGCGCTCGAGTACAGCCACTCCCGCGGCGTCGTGCACCGGGACA
>JBDTXY010000154.1:0-6580 GCA_040005945.1 Acidobacteriota bacterium | reverse complement strand
CGAACTCCAGGACCCGGGCGCGGGTCAGGGTCAGCAGGGGGCTGCGGCGCTCACTCATCGCGCAGCTCGCGACCCGTCAGCGCGATGAAGACGTCCTCGAGGGTGGATCGGTGCGTCGAGAGGGAGAGGAGCCGCGCCCCCGCGCCGTCGAGCGTGGAGAGCAGCGCCGGCACCGCCTGGGCCAACGATGCCGCGGCCAGCAGCCACTTCCCGTCCCGGCGCCGGCGCTCGCCGATGCCCGGAATCGCCGCCAGCAAGGCGTCGGGGACCTCCGGCTCGGTGGAGAACTCGATGATGTGCGGCGCGTTCAGGTTCGCCACCAAATCGGCCGGCGGACCCTGCGCGATGATCCGGCCGTGGTCGACGATGGCGACGCGGTCGCAGAGCCGCTCGGCCTCTTCCATGTAGTGCGTCGTGATCAGCGCCGTGCGCCCGGCCTCCTTGAACACCGCGATGCGCTCCCAGAGCTGCAGGCGGCTTTGCGGATCCAGCCCCGTCGTGGGCTCGTCCAAGAAGAGGATCTCGGGGTCGCCGGCCAGCGCGCACGCCACCGCCAGCCTCTGGCGCTGGCCGCCCGAGAGCTTGCCGACGCGCGCGTCGCGTTTCTCCTCCAGGGACAGATCCGCCAGGAGCCGCTCCGGATCGCGGCCGCGCTCGTAGAAGGAACGGAAGAGCTCCAGGGTCTCGAAGACCGTGAGCTTCTCCGTGAGCCGGCTCTCCTGGAGCGAGATGCCCAGCCGCTCGCGCAGCTCCCGCTCGTGGCTGCCCCAACGCCGGCCCAGGACCGTGACCTCTCCCTCATCGGGCTTGGTCAGGCCCTCCAAAATCTCGATCGTGGTGGTCTTACCCGCGCCGTTGGGCCCGAGGAGGCCGAAGCATTCGCCGGGCATGACTTCGAGGTCCAGGCCGTCGACGGCCTTGACGTCGTCGTAATGCTTCTTGAGGCCGCGGCAGGAGATGGCGGGCGTGGGCATCGGACGGCGATTCTAATGTGCCGGGACGAACCTAATGTGCGGGTACCACGATCCCTTCGAACCCCGCCCCTTCCAGGGCGGCGAGCTCCGCCTCGGCGTCCCCGCGCGCGGGCAGCGGACCGACCTTGACGCGCGTGAGCCCCGCGTACGGCTCGAAGTACACCGAGAAACCGGCCGCGCGCACGCGCTCGGCGTGGCCTTCGGCGCGCTCACGCTCGCCGAAGGACCCGACCTGCACGGCCCATGGACCCGCGGCCACCGTCGGGGGCACGGGCGTGGGCGAGATGCCGGCAGAGACGACCGTCAACCGCACGGGCCCGACACCCGGGCCGATCAGGCCGATGCGTCGCGCCGCCTCGCGCGAAAGGTCGATGACGCGGCCATGCACGAAGGGACCGCGGTCGTTGACGCGCACGCGCACGGTGCCGCCGCTGTCCGTGTTGGTCACGTCCACGACCGTTCCCATCGGCAGGTCGCGATGCGCCGCCGTGAGCTTCGAGGAGTCGAAGATCTCGCCCGATGCCGTGGGCTTGCCCTCGAACCCGTCGTCCCCGCCGTACCACGAGGCCAGACCCTCCTCGGCCCAGGCCGGATTCAGGTCCTCCGGCGGGATCGGGCGCGAGACGGGGGCCGCGGGACCCCGCGAGGCGCACGCCGCGCAGAGGAGCGTCAACAGGAATGCGAGCCGGCAACGATGCCGGACCCTCACACCCGCACGGGCGCGCTCCGCGCGGAGGCGGCGCCCGAGAGCGCGGGGTCCAGCTCCTCGCGAACGAAGGCCTCGACCTGCTCGACGGCGCGGCCGATGAGCTTCTCCGGCAGGACCGCCTCGGACAGCTCCCCGGCCGTCAGGCCGAACGCGGAGTCGCCCGCGATGCGGTGGAGCAGATCGGCCGGTTCGCCGGTCTCCGACCGCTTCTCGCCGGAGGCGCGCGCGTGGACGCGCAGCTTCTCGTGCAGATCCTGCCGATCGCCGCCGCGCCGGACCGCTTCCATGAGGACGTTCTCGGTCGCGAGGAACGGAATCTCGGCCTCCAGACGTCGCTTGCAGACTTCCGGATGCACGACCAGGCCCCCGATCACGTTCTCCAGCAGGATGAGGATCGCGTCCGTGGTCAGGAACGCCTCGGGCACGGCGATGCGCTTGTTGGCCGAGTCGTCCAGCGTGCGCTCGAGCCACTGCGTGGCGGCGGTCAAGGCCGTATCGAGCGAAAGCGCGATGACGTGCCGCGCCAGGGAGCAGATGCGCTCGGCGCGCATGGGGTTGCGCTTGTAGGGCATGGCCGAGGAGCCCACCTGCGAGGTTTCGAATGGCTCCTCCATCTCGCCGTCGTGCTGGAGCAGGCGCAGATCCGATCCGATCTTGTGGGCCGTCTGCGCCAGGGAGGACAGCGCGTGCACGACGCGATCGTCCTGCTTGCGGGAGTAGGTCTGCCCGGAGACGATCTGGCGTTTCGCGAAGCCGGCGCGGCGGGCCAGCGACCGATCCAACTCTTCGACCCGCGCGGAGTCCCCGTCGAAGAGCCGAAGGAACGACGCCTGCGTACCGGTTGCGCCCTTGGCGCCCAGAAAGCGCAGGCCCTCGCGGGTGGCGCGGACCTCTTCTAAGTCCATCAACAGGTCCGACGCCCAGAGCGCGGCGCGCTTGCCGACGGTGGTCGGCTGCGCCGGCTGGTAATGCGTATAGGCCAGAGCCGGCAGATCGCGGTGCGCGAGGGCGAAATCGCGCAGTGCCCGCAGCGTCGACACCAGCCGCCGATCCACCAATTCCAGCGCTGCGCGCATCTGGATCAAGTCGGCGTTGTCGGTGACGTAGGCCGAGGTCGCGCCCCAGTGGATGATTCCCTTGGCGGCGGGCGCCGCGGCGCCGAAGACGCGCACGTGCGCCATGACGTCGTGCCGGGTGCGCGCCTCCTCGGCGGCCGCCGCCTCGAAATCGATGTCGGACTGGTGCGCGCGCATCTGTTCGAGGGCTTCCACGGGGATCGGGAGCCCCAGGCGGCTCTGCTCCTCGGCCAGCCACAGCCAGAGCCGGCGCCAGATCTCGAACTTCTGCTGCGGGGAGAAGACGGCGGACATCTCGACCGAGGCGTAGCGCTCGGTCAGAGGGTTGACGTACCCGTCAGCCTTCACTGCCGGCTTCTTCTCCGATGTTGAACATCCCGGCCTCGTCGTTGCCGCAGACCAGGCACGTCGCGTCGACGACGCGGCTGCCATCCATCTCGAACACGTAGCACGGCGTGCCGCACTGCGTGCACATCAGGTAATCGACCTCGCGGTCGTCGCTGGGCTTTCCGGGCCCCTTGGAGTTGGAATCGGTCACATGCGCCTCCGCGCCATTCTCGCACCCGTCCGGGGCCGCGACAAGGGCGCTTGGGTTGTGAGATTCTCGCGGCATGTCGCTGATCGACGTACTCCTGTACCTGCTGATCGCGGCCGTGGCCGGCGGCATCGGGCGCGCCATCGCGGGCGGCACCCGGGGCGGCTGCGTCGTGTCCATCGTCCTCGGCTTCATCGGAGCGATGCTGGGATCCTGGATCGCCCGCAAGGCCAAGCTGCCGGAGGTTTTGCTGATCCGGCTGGGGGATGGGCCCGGCTTTCCCTTCCTCTGGGCCGTCATCGGAGCCGCGCTCTTCGTGGCGGTGGTCGTGGCCCTGAGCGGGGGCCGCCAGGACTAGTTGCCCAAGTCGCCCGGACACCATTTGTCCGTTTCGGGGCTATTCTGGAAAACATGACTCCCGGTACGGTGCTGATGGGTCTCGCGCTGGCGATCCTGGCCTTGGGTGTGGCCGCGACGGTCCTCTTCCTGGCTCGCGCCCGGGATGCGGCCGTCCGGATGGACCGGCTGCTCGGGGAGGCCTCGCGGGCGCGGGAGGCCTCGCAGTCGGTGGATCGGCGGTTCGACGAGTTGCGCCGATCCCTGGACTCGCGCGTGGCCGGAGTCGAGCAGCGCCTGGACGCGGGGCAGCAGACTCTGGCCGAGCATCTGGGCAAGTCCGGCCATCTGCTCCGCGAGGTCGGCGAAAAGCTGGGCCGCCTCCACGAGACGTCCCTGAAGATCGAGCGGCTCGCCGGAGAGGTCACGCGACTGGAGGACCTGCTCAAGCCCCCCAAGCTGCGTGGCACCCTCGGGGAGATGTTCCTGGAGCAGGCCCTGGCGCAGGTCCTGCCGCCGGGGGCGTACGCGACGCAGCATCCCTTGGGCGATGGCGTGGTCGTCGATGCGGTGGTCTTCATCCAGGACCGCGTCGTGCCCGTCGACAGCAAGTTTCCGCTGGATAACTACCGGCGGTCCCACGAAGGCGACGACGAGCCCGAGAAGAAGCGCGCGCGCCTGCAGTTCTGCCGGGACGTCCGCAAGCACATCGACACGATCGCGGAGAAGTACATCCGTCCCGCCAGCGGGACCTGCGACTTCGCCCTCATGTACGTCCCGGCGGAGGCCGTCTACAGCGAGATCGCGGCCGATGGGGAGGACGCGGCCCTGGCCGATTACGCCGCCGGCAAGCGCGTGATTCCGGTGTCTCCGCGCCTGCTTTACGCGTACCTGTCGACGATTGCCTTGGGTCTTCGCGGCGTCGCGCTGCAGGAGAACGCGCGGGAGGTCCATCAGAACTTAGCCGACCTGGCCAGGCTCTGGGATCGGGTGGGCGGGCCCTTGGAAAAGCTGGGCGGCCACCTGGGCAACGCCCAGAAGCAGTACGAGGAGACCTCGAAGGCGTTCGACCGCTTTACGACGCGGCTCCAGACCATCGCCGAAAAGGCGGACGGAGAGCTCGAGGGCGGCGCGGATTTGCGGCCGCCCTCGCTCCTGCCGCCCTCCTGAAGCCGCCCCGGCAGGGGCCCGCCCGCGAGCCTCGGCCGCGCGCGTTCGGGACGACCGCCTGAACCCGCCCGCTCGCATGACCCTGGGGCATAGCCACTTACGCGCTGTTGCGCCTATCGGCGGCTTCCTTCGGGGGTGACCGTCCTATAGAATCCACCGCTCCCATCGAGCCTGTTATGAGCCTCAAAGTCACCTCCGAGATCGGCAAGTTGAAGTCGGTCCTCGTCCATCTACCTGGACCCGAGATCGACCGCATGGTGCCCTCCATGATGGAGGAGCTCCTGTTCGACGACATCCTGTATGGCAACCGCGCGAGAGAGGAGCACCGCCGGTTCCAGCAGGTCCTGGGATACGTCGCGGACGAAGTCTTGGAGATTCAGGACCTTCTCGAAGAGGTCTTGAACGTCCCGGAGCAGCGCAGCGCCATCCTGGACGATCTGGGCAAGACGCTGAACTGGGGCCCGGACATGGACTACCGGCTCGCCGACCTGACCCCGGAGCAGCTGGCTGCCACGCTGATCACCGGCATCGAGAAGCCGGGCCCGGAAATGGCCAGCGCGGCGGCCGAGCTGTACGCGCTGCCTCCGATTCCCAACTACTTCTTCCAGCGAGACCCGCTCGTGATCGTGGGCGACCGGGCCATCCGCGGCTCGATGGCGACCGCCGCGCGGCTGCGCGAGCCGCTGTTGTCCGGGTACGTCCTCTCGCTGCATCCCAAGTTCGCCAGCCCCGAGGGCGGCAAGTTTTGGTTCCAGGAATTCTCCGCGGACTACAGCCCATCCTCCTCTTACGCGCGCATGCGACCCACGCTGGAAGGCGGAGACGTCCTGGTCCTGCGCGAGGATCTGTTGGCGATCGGATATTCGGAGCGCACCGAGAAGACCACGATCGAGCGCCTCGCCGAGGCGTTCAAGGCCCGCAAGTCGCCGATCAAACGCATCCTGGTGGTCGCGATCCCGCCGCAGCGGTCCTACATGCACCTGGACACCGTCTTCACGATGATCTCGCCGGATGAGTGCCTGGTCTATGGCCCCATGATTCTTCCGGACGGCGCCGAAGAAGCCGACGTCTACGAGTGCGACCTGACCAAGCGCGAGATCACGTGGACCACCGAGAAAGCAGAATGCCAAGATCCACCGGATCAATGTACGAATAGCGCCCCTGTCTCGGACCACTAGTGGCATATGTGACTTTGACGCCCAATCTTGCGCATTGTTCCCCTGGGCGGTACTACCGCGTTGATCGCTTGATACGTTTGCGCCCATCCTACAAGAAAAGCCCTTCGCCGATCAAACAACAATTAGGCGACTACCGTTTGACTTGCCGCGTATATCCTTATAGACTCCAAAGAAGCTTTAAATTAGCTCAGGTTTTGGGAGTTGCCATGTCTCGCATCGTCTTTTCTCTCCCGGCTGCGTTAGCCGTCACCATGCTCGCGGTTCCGGCTTTCTCGCAGGAATCCCGCGGTTCGATTACCGGCCGCATCGTCGATACGTCGGACTCCGTAGTCGTCGGAGCCAGAATCCGGGTTACCAATTTGCAAACCGGAATGACCGGTTCGGCCGTTGCTAATGAAAGCGGATCGTTTCTGGTTCCCTTCCTCCTTCCAGGCCTGTACCGGCTGACCGCGGAGATGTCCGGATTCAAAACCTACTCGCAGGATCAGGTTCAGTTGCGCGTCAATGACACGCTCGATATCCGAATCCGCCTCGAGGTCGGGGCCATTACCGAGACGGTGAATGTGCAGTCCTCAACCACGCAGCTCGATACAGCCGATAGC
>JBDTXY010000153.1:0-6657 GCA_040005945.1 Acidobacteriota bacterium | reverse complement strand
CTATTCGCGATGCGAGCTGCAGCCGCCGTATCGCTTGGGGAGTCGCTGATGCCGGCATCGGGACCTGAGAGGTCGCCGGCCGAAGCGCTCAAGCCGTCATCGATCCTTTGACCCGTCAGCCCGAGCGGAACGAGGGATCCCGGGCTGGAAACGCCGTCGGACGGGTGCCCGGTACGGCACGAAAGTGGCCTTTGGCGCGGTGTTCGTGGGTGCGGGGGAGTTGGGGGTTGTCTACGGAGGGAGGTGCGGAAGCTTTGAAGTCGAAAGGGTTAAGAGATTTGGTCTGGGAAGAAGGGGGCGCTAAAACAAAAACGCGCGACCCGTTGCCGGTGTCGCGCGATCCAACATTTCTATTCTATGAAATGCGCACGGAAGTGTCAAGCAAAAACATCGAAGGTGACGGCCGCCCTTAAGTCTTCTGTCCTGAGAGGGATGACTAGAAGCGCTTGCGGACCAAAGCGACGACTTGGGAGCGCAGTCTCTGGGATTCCCCCTGGAGATCCGCGGTCTCTCGCTGCATTTCGGCCACGAACTTCGGATCGTCGATTCCGGAGAGGTTGATCCCGACGTTCAAAAGGGCGGCTTCCACGCAGGCGTCCAGCAGCAGCGCGGCCGCCCCCGCGTCCGAGACGGCGTTGGGGTTGCCCTGCTGGGCCAGGTCCGGGAGGGCTCCGAGCAGCCGGATCGCGGCCGCCGCCGTCCGCATCGGAACCTCTGCCGCGTGCTTGTTGACGACGGCGATCCGGTGGGCCCTCTCCGCTTTTTGCTCTTCCGTCTCCTTGGGGAGACGCCGGGCGGCGACGACGGCGTCGTAGGCCTCCGAGTCCTCCTGCGCGAGCTCGACGAACTCCGAGCGGGCCAGCTGCGCCGCCTCCGCGATGGGTCGCATGGCCTCGTGCGAGGCGGCGTATTTTTCTTTCGAGAGGGTCAGGGCGGCCACCATCTCGGCCAGCGCCGCTCCCATGGCTCCCGCCACCGCAGCCGCCGTGCCCCCTCCCGGAGTCGGGGCGTCGGAGGCCAAGGCGTCGAGGAATTGCTCCAGCGAGAGCTGTGCGAAGTTCGTCATGACCGGCTTTCAGCCACCCACTACCAAACGGCCGCGGGATACCACCGCGGCGACCAGGTTGATGCCCCAATGATAGATGAGGTGGCGGTCGTCCGGCGCGCCGAGAATCAGGAGGTCGGCGGACTTCCCGGTTTCCAGCGAGCCGATCTCCGTGGCCAGGCCCAGGGAGGCCGCCGCGTTCAACGTCATTCCGGTCAAAGTCTCCTCGACCGAGAGGTCCGAGTCCAGGCACGCGTGCGCCGCGACCGCCGGGAGAGACTCCGTAAAGCAGGTTCCGGGATTGGAATCCGAGGCCACCGCGACGGGCACGCCGGCCGCAATCAGGGCCCGAGCCGGGGCGCGGCGCGACCGCATCCACCAGGCGGTTCCGGGCAGGATCACCGCGACCGTGCCCGACTTGGCGAGGGCCGCGATCTCTGCCTCCTCGATGAAGAGGAGATGATCGGCGGAGGCGGCGCGAAGTTCGGCGGCGAGCATCGCGCCCCCCGAGCGCGCGAGCTCGTCGGCGTGGACGCGCAGACCCATTCCGGCTTCCCGCGCGGCCAACAGAATCCGGCGCGACTCGTCGACCGTGAAGACGCCCTCCTCGCAGAAGACGTCGCAGAATCGCGCGAGGCCTTCGCGAGCGACGCGGGGCACGATCTCCTCGGCGATGATCCGAACCCATTCGCCGCGGTTCTCACGGAACTCCAAAGGAATTTCGTGCGCGGCCAGAAGCGTCGGAACCAGCCGGGGAAGCTCGGGAGTGGCCAGCGATCGCAGAATCTGGAGGGACCGCACCTCGTCCCGTTCGGTCAAGCCGTAGCCGGACTTCGCCTCCAGCGTCGTGGTGCCGTGCGCGAGCATCGCCGCGAGACGTTCTCGGGCGGCGTCCCGCAGCTGCTCGTCGCTGCCTTCGCGCGTCGCGCGCACGGTGGCCTGGATCCCTCCGCCCGCGGCCGCGATCGCGGCGTAGCTGACGCCCGAAAGCCGTTGTCCGATCTCGGGCCCGCGATTCCCCAGCCAGACGGGGTGGGTGTGCGCGTCGACCAATCCCGGGATGACGGCGCGGCCGGCCGCGTCGAGGCGGACATCCGCGCTCCGGCCCGCAAACTCCCGCGCGTAATCGCGCTCGGAGCCCACAAAGGCCAGCCGCCCGCCCTCCGCCCGAATCGCGGCGTCGCGCAGACGGAAGATCTCGCCCTGCGCCGCGCCTCGCCGAGCCTCCGTGCCCAGAGGTGTTGCGAGACACCCGATGTTGCGGACCTCGAGGGAGTTGGCGGGCGACGGCTCAGCTTCGCCCGTCAACCGGCCGTTTCTCCCTTGTCCGCCTTGCGCGTCAGGTAGGAAATCGGACGCGCCTTCTCGTCATCCTCCCGGTCGAATTCCAGAACCTGGTGGAAGAGGTCGATGGACTTCTGGAGCTGCAGCCGGAAGTTGGCGCGCTGGATCTTGAGCTCGTGGATGGCCTTCTCGATCTCCGCCGAGCGCTGCAGCGCGCTGTGCGTCAGCTTCTCGGAGGAGTCGTGGGCCTCGCGGACCACCAGCTCGGCCTCCCGCCGGGCTGCGTTGCGGATGTCCTCGGAGGCCTGTTGCGCGGACAGCAGGGTCTGTTTGAGGATCCGCTCGCGCTCGCGGTGCTCGTCGTTCTCCTGTTCGAGGGAGCGCAGGCGCGTCTCCAGATCCATGTTTTCGCGCGCCAGCGCCTCCATGTCTTCCGCGACGTCTTCGAGGAACGTCTGGACCTCGACGGCATCGAGGCCCTTCCACTTGCGCGAAAACTCGCGCTTCTGAATCTCGAGCGGGGTCATTCTCAAGCGCATGGAGCCTCCTGATTAGTAGCCGGCGGCAAAGGCGAGTCGCGCCACGAAACGCGACAGCAGAAAGATCACGAGGATCACGAAGAGCGGGGAGAGATCGATTCCTCCCGTCCGCGAGGGAGGGATCAGGCGCCGGAAAGGCCGGAAGAGGGGCTCCGTCACCGCGTGGAGAAACCGGACGATCGGATTGCGCGGGTCGGGATTCACCCAGGAGATCAGCGCGGCGATGATCACGATCCACTGCAGGCCCTGGAGGGCATACAGGATGACGTCGACGAACGCGCCGGCGGCCGATCCTCCGACGTTCACAACGGCTCCCGGGGACCAAAGAGCGCGGTGCCCACGCGAACTTCCGTCGTGCCCTCCTCGACGGCGACCGCGTAGTCATGGCTCATGCCCATCGACAGCTCCGGCAGCGGCCGCGCGAATTGCTCGGCGAGCCGGTCGCGCAGTTGCCTGAGCTGGCGGAAGTAGGGGCGGGACTTCTCCGGGTCCTCGTCGAAGGGCGGCACGGCCATCAAACCGCGCACGTCGAGGTGGGCGCAGGCCAGAGCGGCTTCACAGAGGCGGGGCGCATCCTCGGGAAACACACCGGACTTGGAGGGCTCCTTGGCGAGATTGACCTCGATTAAGACGGGCAGAATCCGGCCTTCCGCGGCCAGGAGACTCTCCAGCCGTCCCGCAAGTCGTTCCCGATCTAGGCTTTCCAACACCTGGAAACATTGTAGCGCCGTCTTCGCCTTATTCGTCTGGAGCGGCCCGATCAGATGCCAGATGATCTGCGGAAATCCGGCCCGCAGCGATTCGATCTTGGCCGCGCCTTCTTGAACCCGGTTTTCGCCGAAGAGGGTCAGGCCGGCGCCCGCGGCGTTGGCAACCGTCGCGGCGGAGTGGCCCTTGGTCACGGCCATCAGGGCGACCGCGGCGGGGTCTCGACCCCGGGAACGCGCGGCGCGGGAGATCGCGTCCCGGATCTCGCCGCTCCGGCGAACGATCTCCGCGACCGGCACCGCGCTCATGCCGAGTTCGCGTCGGCTCCGAGATTGGCCAATCGATCGGCCTGCGTGTTCTGTTCCCGGCGCACGTGGCGGATCGAGAAACGGCGGAAGCCCTTGGCGCGGCGGTAGGCCTCGGCAAAGAGGACCTGGAGATGCGGCGCCTTCACCTTGAAACGGCCCAGCATCTGCTCGACCAAGAGAAGACTGTCCGAAGCGATCGCGACGTCGGAGGCGCCGCGCTCCTGCGCTCGCCTCAACGCGAGAAGCAGGGCTCGGTACTCGGCGACGTTGTTGGTCTGGTGTCCCAGAGCCTCGAAGTGCTCCTCCGCCGGTGTGTCCTCTTCCGCCTCGACGTAGACTCCGGCGCCCGCGGACCCCGGATTTCCCCGAGCGGCGCCGTCGATGTGGGCGCGGAATTTCATGGGAGGGGAGCTCTCAGCCGTGCGCTTGTGTCACGAGTTGGCGGGGTCGTAATACAGGATCCTCTTGCAGCTGTCGCAATAGAGGATCTCGCGCCCGGCCTTGAGCGACTGCATCGCGGCGGGCCGGACCCGGACGTGGCACGCGGAGCAGGAGCCTCCGACCACCAGGGCGACGGCCAGGCCGTGCTTCTTTTCGATCAGGCGGCGAAACTCGGCGCGCTCGCGCGGCGCGATCGTCGACTCCAGCTGGCCGATCTCCTCGCGGGCTCCCACGAGCTCTTCGTTGATCCCGCGCTGTTCCATGCGCCAATCCTTGAGCCGCTCCTCGTGTTGTTCGGTCTCGGCGGGCAGGCTGCTCTCGCGAGTCGTGAGCTCCTTGCGAGCGGTCTCGATCTCCTCTTCGAGATCCAGGAACCGGTCCTCGGTCGAGCGGATGAGCTTCTCAACCCCGTCGATCTCATTCAAGGCGGCGCTGTACTCGCGGCTGGACTGCACGTTGCGCAGCTGGGTCTGATACTTCTTGAGCTTCTCCCGATGATCGGCCAGCTCCCCCTCGGCCTTGCGCTTCTCCAGCTCCGCCTCCGAGAGGCGGCTCTTCAAGGCCGCCACCGCCTGGACCTTCTCCTGATACTCGCGGTCGACCTCGACCAAGTCCGGCGGCACGGTGTCGCGCTTTCTCTCGCGCTCCTGCACGAACCGGATCCGGCTCTGCAGGCGATAGAGCTGGCCGAGCAGATCGGTCTCGGTCATCGGGTGAGTCCGGACATGAAAAAGGGTGTTCCGGTCGTGGAACACCCTTGCGTTGTGCGCGTTTGGCCTTTTCGAGCTCGGATCAGAAACCTCAAATCTGCCGCCCCTCCCCTGGTGGGTCCACCCGGATTCGAACCGGGGTCTGACCGGTTATGAGCCGGTGGCTCTGGACCGCTGAGCTATGGACCCCGATGAATATAACAAAGGGACCCCTGCTGCCAAGTCTGGGCCAGGGGAGATCGGAGGCCAGAGACCGTTTTCTCAGCGGATCGTCTCGAGAAACGGCTTGAGCTTCTTGGCCCGGGACGGGTGCCGCAGCTTGCGCAGCGCCTTGGACTCGATCTGCCGGATGCGCTCGCGGGTCACGTTGAAGGACCGCCCGACCTCCTCCAGCGTGTGCTCGGATCCGTCCCCGACCCCAAATCGCATCTTCAGGACCTGCTCCTCCCGGGGCGTCAGGGACTTCAAGACCCGGCGGGTCTGATCCTGGAGGTTGGAGACCAGAACCGCGTCGATCGGCGAGAGCACCTGGCGGTCCTCGATGAAGTCGCCCAGATGCGAATCTTCCTCTTCCCCGATCGGCGTCTCGAGCGAAATCGGCTCCTGCGCGATCTTCATGATCTTGCGCACCTTGGATACGGGCATGTCCATGCGCTTGGCGATCTCTTCGGCGTTGGGCTCGCGCCCGAGCTCCTGGACCAGCGAGCGGGACGTGCGCGTGAGCTTGTTGATCGTCTCGATCATGTGAACCGGGATGCGGATCGTGCGCGCCTGGTCGGCGATCGCGCGCGTGATGGCCTGGCGGATCCACCACGTCGCGTAGGTCGAGAACTTGTATCCGCGCCGGTGCTCGAACTTCTCGACGGCCTTCATCAGGCCGATGTTGCCTTCCTGGATCAAGTCCAGGAACTGCAAACCGCGGTTGGTGTATTTCTTGGCGATCGAGACGACCAGGCGGAGGTTGGCGACGATCAGCTCGTGCTTGGCCTGGTCGGCCTCCTCCTCGCCCTCGCGCACCATGCGGAGCGTCTTCTTGACGTCCTCGTGGGACACGCCGAACTTCTGCTCCTGCTCGCGCAGCTGCTTGCGGTACTTGGCGATCCGGCGCTTGTAGAAGTCGATCCGCGTCGCGTTCGTCTCCTTCTTGAGGGTGTTGGTGTCCTGCCGGACCGTCACCTCGGGGATCGCCATCTGCCGGTCGATGTCCTTGAGGATCCCGATCGCGCGATTCAGGACGGCGGGCGTGAAGTCCGCCGCGCGGATCAGCTTCGCCATCTCCGCGATCTTGCGGTCGATCGAGGTCTCGGTGCGCGCGAGGGCCTTGGTGCCCTTCTTGATCGTGCGCGCCTTGAACTTCATCCGCTTGATGTCCTTGTCGAGCGCGCCGATCTTGCGGAAGCTCCCCAGGATCCCCTCGATCCGCCGCGTCGCGCGGTCGTCGAGGCTCTCCTCTTCCTCGTCGTCCTCGTCGGAGACGTTGACGATCTCCTGGACGATCCGCGAGTCGCGTCCGGCGTTCTCGAGCAGCTTCAGGATCTCTTCGAGGACGATCGGGTTGTTGGCGAGGGCCTGGTAGATCTTCGCCTCGCCCTGCTCGATGCGCTTGGCGATGCGGACCTCGC
>JBDTXY010000152.1:0-6699 GCA_040005945.1 Acidobacteriota bacterium | reverse complement strand
GTCGCGCCTGGCGCCCTTCGCGTGTCGGGCGTGCGGGCAGAAGACGCGGCAGATGGTCGAGTATCCCGCCTGCTTCTTCCGATGCGAACCCTGCGCGGAGGCGGATCGGTGGCCGGTGTTCCGGAGTCCAGGCGCGGGAGTCCGCTGACGACGCGGTTCTGAAAGCAAGAAAAAGGGCGGGGTTGCCCCCGCCCTCGAACCGGACTTGATTTTCCTTACGGACGGTGCGCGATGATCGGCGGCCCGGGACGGGTCTTGCCCGACGCCGTCGTCACCGTGCGCTCGACCGTCGGCGCGCCGTCACGATCGTCGTAGATCGAGAGGCTCTCTTCCTTGCGGCGGCGCGACAACCAGAGGACGATTCCAATGGCCGCGAGCACGATGATTCCGATCATCACGTAACCGTTGCCACCCGTTTTCACGGTCGTGGTCTCGACCTTGTCCTGCGAAGCGGCGTTCTCCAGAGGGGCCGGAGGCGGAGCCGGCTCGGTGCTGGCCGCGGCCAGCGGCTGACCGCCGGAGGGCGGAGGCAAGCTGCTGTCGCTCGCTCCAGTCACCGCGGCGGCGGCCGCCGTGGCAGGATCCGCGGGCTCGGATTTTTGAATCTGGGCTACCGGCTCGGGCTGCTGCTTCTTCTGGGCGCGCGCCGGGGCCTTCTTGGGAGCCTTGTGCGCGACCGGAGCCGCGCTCGGCTCCGCCGGGGCCGGCGCGGGCCGCGCGACGGCGGGGGCCGGCTCGACGGCCGGTGCGGTCTCCGAATTGGAGACTGCGGGTTCGGAAGCGGGGGCGGGGGCCGGTTCCGAGACGACGGGAGCTGCCGGTGCGCTCTCGACGACCGGGGTGACCACCGGGGCGGGCTGCGAGCCGGCGGCGGGATCCTGCGCATAGGCACCCGACGCCACGGCTGCGAAGACCGCAGCTGCAAGAGAGAGTCGACACAGATATCTCATGATCATCTCCTTTTCGCTCGCCCGAGAGGATCTCGGTTACTGCGTTACCCGTTGCGCTTGGCGGCCCGACCGCTTGCGCCGACCACGATTGAGAAGGAGCAGATTTCATGCCATTTCGACGTGTTGGAATCTGCACGAAGGCACCGGCGGGAATCCCGCAAGGAATTCCCGCCGGTCAAGCGGTTTCGAGGAGACGAACTCTAGAGCGAGTTGAGAAACGCGATGAGATTGTCTTCGCCGAGCTTCTCCGCTTGGCGCGCGAGCACGGGATCACCCTGGCGATCTTCGGAAAGACGCGGCGGCCCTGGTGGATGCGATTCTCCAAGCGCTCCAGTCCGATCGAAGCATTCGCGCGGGTCGGCAACGGGATCGACCTCTACGAGATCGAGACGGAGGGCCGCTCCCTGGGGTAGAGTTTTTCGATATGTCGGGGGATTCCTCTCACCCCGGGGGACCGAGCGCGACGCCGGCAACGCCGGTGCCGGGCCTGACCGAGCCGCGCGCGCTCTCGCTCGAGCGATTCGCGGTCCGCACGCGCGACAGCGCGGTGACCCGATCCGCGTGGCGTCTGGCGGTCGGCTGCGAACAGGGCGACGGCGCGATCATCCTGGTCGAGGGCGCGCCTGCCGAGACCTTCCTGCGCGGCGAAGGCATCTTTCTGGGTTGGTCTCCGGAACGGTTGGGGATGGCCTACCGCGCCCTGCTGCCGCGAAGCCCCTCGCCCGGCTTCGAGCTCAACCAGCTCGGATAGCGCCTCGAGGAATCCGGGGAGGTTTTCACGTCCGTACTTGTCCCGGGACGATGCCCTATCTGCGCCTCGTGCGCGGGCATGCGGATGCCCCGCCCGGACGAGGGTGGCCGGAAGCGTGGCGAATGATCACTTTTCGGAGTCGGCTGGTCGAGCTCCGGCGACAGGAGGATGAGCCCATGAATTCGCGCATTGCCTTCATTGCGGCGGCGGTGATGCTCGCGCCGCCGTTATGCGCCCACGACTTCTGGATCGAGCCATCGACGTTTCGGCCCGCCGTAGGCTCGAACCTCGGCGTGCGGCTCGTCGTGGGGCAGAAGTTCCGTGGCGACGCACTGGCGCGCAATCCCGCTTTGATCGAGAGGTTCGTTCTCGTTTCGGCCACGGGAGAGCTCTCGATCGCCGGCCGGCCCGCGGCCGAGCCCGCCGGCGCGGTCCGAATCGACCAGCCGGGTCTTGCGCTCATCGCCTACCGAAGCCTCAACAGCCCGCTCTCGCTCGAGGCGTCCAAGTTCGATGACTACCTGCGGGAGGAGGGGCTCGAGACGGTGATCGCGGCTCGCGCCAAGAAGGGCGAGAGCCAAAAACCCTCGCGCGAGCGCTTCTCGCGCTCGGCCAAGTCCCTCATCGCCGCGGGCGGCTCCGGAACTTCCGGTTACGACCGGGTCCTCGGCCTGACGCTGGAGCTGATCCCCGAGAAGAATCCGTACGAGCTCGAGGCCGGCCAGGAGCTGCCGGTGCGCCTTCTCTACGAGGGAAAGCCGCTGGCGGGGGCTCTGGTTGCGGCGCTTCCTTACGAGGATCCGGACGCGAAGGTCGCGCAGCGGTCGGACAAGCAGGGCCGCGTGAGGCTCCGCCTTCCCAAACCGGGTGTTTGGCTCGTCAAGGCGGTGCACATGACGCCCGTGGTCGACGATGCAAACGTCGACTGGCAGAGCATCTGGGCATCACTGACTTTCGAGGTGCCGGCTCCCGTCAAGACTCCGTGAAGCGGTTTACAGCGGTTCTGTGCCTCTGGCTTTGCGCCGGCGCCGCGGTGGCGCACGAGTTGGGGACCATTCGCGTCACCGCCCGATTTCGAAAGGGTGGCTCGTATGAGATCGACGCGACCGTCGACCGCGAGCACCTCCCCCCGGGCTTTGGAGCGTCCGGCGGGATCGATTCCCGTTTGGGAACGATCGAGCACCTGACGCCGCAGCTCGAGACGAGGCTCGGCGGGCTCATCGGCGCTTCGATCAACGGCGTCCGGATCTCCTTCGATGAGGGGCCCGTCTCCCCGCGCGTCGCGCTCGTGCTGCCCGAGGGCGCAGCGTCGGCCGCCGACGCACCCGAGCTGACACTGCGATTTGCCGGGGAGATCCCGGTCGGCTCGAAGACCTTCACGTGGTCCAACGCGGTGAAGCTCGGCACCTACATGCTGACGATTCGGACGGAGGGGGACGACCAGGCACAGCGGCAGTGGATCGAGGGGCCCGCGCGGAGCGAGCCCTTTGCGTTGACGTCGGCGATCCTGCCGATGACGTTGCCGCAGGTGGCGAGGACATACCTGAAGCTCGGCTTCACCCACATCCTGCCGAAGGGGACCGACCACATCCTTTTCGTCCTCGGGATCTTCCTGCTGTCGGTTCGTCTCAAGCCGATCCTGATGCAGGTCACGGCTTTCACGGTGGCGCACACGATCACGCTCGCGCTAACGGTCTACGGTCTCGTCTCGCTCCCGCCGCGGATCGTCGAGCCGCTGATCGCCCTCTCGATCGTGTACGTCGCCGTCGAGAACATCCTGACCCCCGAGCTGCGCCCGTGGAGGATCGTTCTGGTATTCGGCTTCGGACTCCTCCACGGCATGGGCTTCGCCGGAGTCCTCTCACAGCTCGGCCTTCCGCGCTCCGACTTCCTTCCGGCACTTCTCTGTTTCAACGCCGGGGTCGAGCTCGGCCAGCTGACCGTGATTACGGTCGCGTTCCTGCTCCTCGGATTGCCCTTCCGCGATAAGCCCTGGTATCGCCGCCGGATCGTCATCCCCTGCTCCGTCGTCATCGCGGCAATCGGCCTCTACTGGTCGGTCCAACGCGTGATGGGTTGGTAACGCCTCCGGCCGCGTCCAAAAAAAAGGCCCGGGCAATGCCCGGGCCTGATGCAGCCGCGCGAGGCGAGACGAGTTGCTGATTACTGGGTGCTGGGTCGGATGCCGAACGTCGTGACGGTCGGGGCATCGTCATGCTTGCGGTCGAAACCGGAGTGGGGCGTGTACAAGTATGGGAAGCCGGCAATGAAAGGAACATCCGGGCCATCCACGCCGTCGCCGAGCTGGTTGTTGGGAGCGATGTCGAATCCCGGGACGAGGACGCCCGCGGCCACCCGCAGCCCGATGTCGACGACATCGTCGTAGGGACGCCGACCGTTGGGGAAGCCGGCGTTGTCGCCGGCCAGCACGCCCAGGCGATTCACCGCAAAGATCGGAGTGGCCGGAATCGCCGTGTTCAAGCGGAGCTGATCCGAGATCACTTCGTCGGGCCGTTGGTTCACGCCGGCAATTCCCTGAACGAACAGCAAGAGGTCATTCCGAGGAGTCGGGGGAACGCTGATTCCAAAGAGCGCCTTGAGCACGGGAGGCAATTTCGGATCCAGCACGAACGACGCGAATTGCGCGTCGGCGATCGGGTAGCTCGCGTTGAACACGTCCTTGGATCCCATGGGGATCACGACTTCATTGACGAGCGGGTTGCCGATCCGCGACACCTGCACCCACTCGCCGGAACCCGCGGGGGGCGCGCCGGACGAAGACAGAGACGTGGTCTGCAGTCTCCAGGTTGACGACCAGGCGCCGACGATCGCGTTGGGATCCGTCGCGTCGGTGGGTGCGCTTCCGTTGGCCGTGAGCTTTCCGGTCGGCACCGAGATTGCCAGCGAGTGGACGTTGAAGCCCGCGAGCGTGTTGACGCCGCCGCCCACGTTGCCGACTTCGGTGCCCGGGCGGAAATTGATGAGATCGAAGATCACGCCGAGATCGATGTAGAAGCCGTCGGCCCGCGGACCCGCGAAGACCTTGGTGTCGTCGTCGACGTCATACACCGTCGAGATGATGTTCGAGCCCTTGCCGTAGCCGTTCGGGAAAGACTTGGTTCCGACGTTGTTCGGCGCTTCGAGAAGCTCGCTGCCGAGGACCGTGCACGACGTCTGGTTCGGCGAGGGCCCGAGGCACTTGGTCAGCGTGTAGGTGTAGTAGACGCTCTGGGCTGGGTCGGTCGGCGAGGTGACCGGGCCCGTGTTCTGAAAAAGGGAGTCCGGCGTGCGCACGTGCCGGGTGAACTCGGCCCGGTAGACGACGTCCTCGAGCGCGTCGCCGTTGCTGTCGACGTTGATCTCGTAGCGGATGTTCTCCCCGAAGTGCGCGAATTGCGGGCCGCCGGCCGGCTCCTCGAGGGGGACCCAATTGGAGATCAAGACCAGCCGAGACGGGTCCTGGGGGTCCCGGAAGAAGTAGAGATCGGTGTTGTCCGCTTGGGGATCGGCGGCGATCGCGGGAGCCTCGCGATGGCTGGAAGCGAGCGCCGGAGTCGTGAGTCCCAGGGCTGGGAGCAATGCCAGCAGAAACAACCGCTTTGTCCCAGTAACGAAAGAAGCCCTCATGAAATCCTCCTCTTACCTAGTGATATGTCAGTTTTCACAACAATCTTCTGAGCCCGGCGGGCGAAAGACCGTGCGAGTTGGTTACGACAGAGACGCGAGATTCGGATTCATCCCTCGGCTGGAAATCCGCGTCTATGCAGCCAGGGGACCCGCCGTTTCCAGAACGATCCGCCGGTCTCTTCAGCACACGGGGCTTTCAGGGCGGGGGCGCGGCGTCCTCCAGGGTCTTCCATTCCTCTGCCGTCATCGCGGCAACGGCGGCGGGATAGTAGACGCGTTCCAGCTCGGAGCGGTGCGCGGCCAGGCGCTGGGAAGACTCCATCCGCGCAGTGCCTCCGCATTAGAAAGGGACGAGAACTCGGAGGTGAATTAATGAAACCGATTCGACACATCCTGCTGGCGAGAGATTTCTCCTCCGCTTCGCGCCCTGAGCTCCGTCAGGCGTAAGACGAGGTCCGCCAGCCGGAAGATGAGCGGCGCCAGGACGAGGAGCTGGAGGATAGGGATGACAGACACGTTCAGGCCCGGGAGGAGGGGCGTGAGTGCTTTGTAGCTCCACCGATGGTTCGCGAGCGCGCGGGCCTCGATCCCCCAGCCGATCGCGAGCGCGAGTCCCAGGAGCACGGCCCACTGCCGCCGCGACCAGCCTTGCGCCGACCATCTCCACTGCCAGGAGACGAGGGCGACGGCCGCGTACAGGGCCCAGGTGATGCCCACATCACCGACGGAGGCCAGAGCCATCCCCCCGGGCGACGCATCGTACGAGCCGTGCTCAAAGAAGACTGGGCACTGGATGCTTTCCCAGGCCAAGTGCAGGACGAAGGCCACGACGCTCAGGGCGAACGCGTGCGACACGTCATGCGTGGCCCTACGGCTCACCCACGCCTCCGGCCGAGAGCGCGTCTTGCGGATCAGCGGCCGGGCCGGCCCGAGCAGACGTCTCAACTCCGCGGTTTCGTCGTGCCGCCTCGACACCCGCCGCGAGGCCTTCCCGCCAGGCGTCGAAGTCGAGCGCGTCGATGGGCGCAGGAAGGTCGGCCGCAGAACGAAAGCACCAGAGGGAATGACGGATGCGATGCCGAAAGGCGCCCCCCCTCGGGGGCGAAGCGCTCACGACGCGACTCTTTCATGTGCATGCGCCACACTCTCGTGCCAGGTGAAATGCTCGTACACACCCGCCCAGTACAAGCCAAAGCTGAAGCCGAACAGAAGTTCTTCGATCGGGATTCCGTATACCAGGCCTCCGCTCAAGGCCGACAGATTCCACACCTGCTCGATATAGCCAGGCGTCAACCATTTGAGCCCGAGCATAAACGCGGCGTACAGGCCGAGGAACAGGAAGCCGCCGACCAGGGTCTTGCCCCTGAGCGA
>JBDTXY010000151.1:0-6712 GCA_040005945.1 Acidobacteriota bacterium | reverse complement strand
CCGCGGATCTGGTAGTAGCCCTCGGGCGTTTTCGCGTGCTCGCAGTCCCAGATGATCTGGACTCCGAGCGACTTCGCTTTCTCCTTGGCCTCCCACAACGAAGCCCGCTGGGCGAAGCGGCGCCACTGCGAAGCGCCCATCTCCAACGGCTCGCCTTCACTGGCGCGAAACTCGAGCACCTCGGCGACGGCCTCGCCGTACGTCTCGAGACCGGCCTCCTCCTCCCAGCTCGCGAGGAATCGCGACGCGACCCCGTCGAAGGTGGCATCCACCGTCGAGTGCTTGCCCTGCCGCCAGGCCGCGGCGCTCTCGGCGGCGAGAGCGGCGAGCCCCTTGTGCTCGAGCCACCGTTGCGCGGCTCGAAGCTCGTCGTCACTCAGCGCATAGAGCAGGTGGCCGTTGATCTCGTGGACCCCGAGGTCGTAGAAGTGCTTCACCAGGGCGAGGTAGCCGCTCTTGTACGAGGGCAGGTTGACGTTGGTGGCGCCGAGGATGAATGGCTGGTCGCGCTCGTCGCCGCGGCCATCGAGAAGCGTCGCCGCTTCGGCGTCGGTGCGGGCAACGATCAAGCCGGGCACTTTCATGACGTCGAGTTGAAATCGAGCGGCGTTCAGGCGCTTGATCTGCTCGTCCTGGGCGACGAGAACCTTGCCCCCTTGATGGCCGCACTTCTTGGTACCCGGCCGCTGATCTTCGATGTGGTAGCCGGGGACGCCGACCTCGACGAAGCGGCGGATCAGGTTGCGCACGTGCGGGTCGCCGCCGTGGCCGGTGTCCGCGTCGGCGATGATGAAGGGACGAAAATCGTGGGCGGGGGTCGCGCTGCGCTGTTTTTCCGACATGCGCGAGCGCAGATACTGCTCGTTGCGGTCGGCCGTGAGGAGAGCGCGCACGACGACCGCCGCTTCGTCCGGCACCTGGCTCAACGGGTAGCTCGCCAGATCCGGTCCGGGATCCTCGGTCGGCGAGCCCTTGGCCGAGGTCGCCCAGCCGCCGAGGTAGATGCCCTCGATCCCGAGGCGCTTGATGACGACCGCCTGCCCGGGCGAGTAGGGGCCGAAAGTCGTGATGCTCTTTCTCTCCGCGAACAACTGGCGCAGACGGTCGTGAAACGCCGCGGCCGTCTCCCGGGCGACCGTGTAGTCGTGTGCGATGGTGCCCCGTTGCTCGACAACCTGTCGCGCCGTGTACAGGCGAGTCGTGCGCGCGAACCGCGGGCTGTCGAACCACTTCTGAGTCTCGGCGACTTCCCGCTCGAAGGACGTCTTCTGGGCATCCACAACTTCCTGCTCGATGGACGTCATGTCGGTGCTCCTGGTCGGTCGGAAAACCCGCTTCTCGGTCAGACGGATCTTGCCTCGGGAAGGCCGCTGAACCCCCAAGATTACCAGCGGCTCGAGTCTCTCGGGGCGCGAGCGGGCACCGACCGCGAAAACGCCTGCCGGAAGCGGGCAAACAGGGCGCGGGCGACGCGGAAAGGCCGGGCGGTTTGTTCTGCGATCACTCGATTGACACCCGCAGAACCGACGCCGTAGGCTTCGTTCCACTCTCAAATCGCTGGAGGGGACGGAATGCGGGAAGAGGCTCAGGAGAGCCTGGCAGAGCCGTGAGAGCGCCGCGCCGAACCGTTCCGCTGGCGGGCGCCCTCGGGTCGGCCGTCTTCTCGATCTCAGGCGCTGCGCCGCCGTGACCCAGATCACCGTGCGCCAGGATCCGCTCTACCGGGCGGAGCAGCACGATTCCACGATCACCGCGAGCTGCCGGTGACAGTGGACTGGTTCGCACAGGTCAAAGGGCGCAGGCTGAGCCGGACCCAGGTCGGGAGAAAATCGCCACCGCGATCCGCTCCCGGCAAACGGTCGGTGTGATGCTTCACCACGGTCTCATGGACAAAACGGAACACTCGGCACTGGCGGCGCTGCTGGATCTGCTTCGATCCCACGATGCGGCGCGCTGCGTCCGGATGCGGTTGGCGGCTAACGGGGGCGCGGGCGCCACGGCCGACGTCGGAGAAGTCGGGTCCCAACCTTGAAAATCCGGACTCCAGCGGTTGGGGGTCTGCTTTGCCTCCTTTGGGTGGGTCTCACCTCGCCAGCGGCGGGTCCTTCGACCTTCCGGATCGAAATCCACGAAGGAGTTCCGATCTCCCGCGACGCGCCGAAGTCGCGCTATGTGGAGTCCTGGCTGGCGATCAATCCGCGCGATCCCCGCAATCTCGTCGCCGCCTCGATCACGGGCAACGGGGCGGGCGTCGCCGCGTACAGCTCATTCGACGGCGGAAAGGTGTGGATCCGCGCGACGCATGGACCCGGAAGAGAGACTCTCTTCGACGGGATCGACCCGGCCGCGGCGTTCCACCCGGACGGCAACGCGTACCTTCTCAGCGCCGGAAAGGAGCTCGCGGTCTGGAAGTCCACGGACGGCGGCCGGACCTGGGACGGCCGGGCCGTCGTACCGGGTCGGGCCTGGGACCGTCCCTTCATCCGCGTTGGTGCGCCGGGCGGCGGTTCAGTCATCCGGCCGGTCTACGTCTCGGGCAAGATGCCGATCACGGTTTTCGGGCAGGTCGCTTCGGACGTAATCGGGTTCTCGACCTCGACGGATAGAGGCGCGACCTTCAGTTTCCCGCGGCTGATCCTTACCGATCCGGTCAGAGAGCTCTTGAACGTCCCGAGTGATCTCGCGGTGACTTCCGAGGACGCAGTGATCGTCGCGCTGCAGCTCTTCCCGCCTCAGGACCTTCGGACGCCGCTCCTCTCGGGCCGGTATTCGACGATCATCTCGACCGACGGAGGTCGCAGCTTCTCGGAACCGCGCCCTGTCTCCGATTTCCACTGCTACGGCCACGGTCGGGAGGGAAAGTCGCTGTTCGGCTTGGGCGGCGGCCGTCTTGCGGTGGACAGCTCGAGCGGGTCCAGTCGTGGACGGCTCTGCTTCGTCTGGCTCGACGTCGTCGAAGGGTTCTACCAGGTGATGGCGTCGGCATCAGCCGACAATGGAAGGACCTGGTCAACGCCTGCGCGCGTCAACGACAACGGAACGCAAGTCGACCAGAGCAATCCGGCGATCGCGGTCGACGGCAACGGCGTCATCGGAGTCGCCTGGAACGACCGACGCGGCGATCCGACGGCGCGCTGTTTCCAGACCTTCTTTACGATCTCAGCAGACGGCGGGAAGACGTTCCTGCCCAACCGAAGAGTCTCGGACGCGAAGACGTGTCCGACTCCGGCGGGCGTGGATCCTGTCGAGTCAGACTACCGGTTCAAGAACGGCGGGGACACCCAGGGACTCGTCGGCCTGCCCGCTGGAGGCTTCCACCTCGCCTGGATCAACGGTGCCGGCAGGGAGCTGCAGCTCTGGTCGACATCGATATCGGTCGGGAAGCCCACAGGAGAGCCCGCCTCATCGACGACCAGAATCCGGTAGCCTGACGGTCGCCCGTATCTCTCATCCTCGCGGTCGAGGACCAGCTGCGGCCCGGACGGCCGTCGCCCGGTCAGCTCTTCAGCCAACCTCCCGCGAAATCGGCCCGGCGCAGTCCCGCGCGAATGTACGGGGAGTCGCGCATCAGCGTCCAGATCAGACCGGAGAGGAAGTTCTCGATCATGAGGACGATCGGTCCCTGATCGAGGCCGTAATAGCCTTCCGCCACCCAGCCGGTCAGGTTTCTCGAGCCCGCGCGGAATGTCGGGTTGAAGCTGCACAGGAAGCCGTAGTGGCTCCTCATCTCGGGATGCTTCCGGCTGAAGTTGCGGATGGTCGGAAGGACGATTTCCGGCGCGAAGGGGAGAGATGCCACGACCGCCCAGGGGGAGAGCGTGCCGTCGTCCGGACCCCAGGGGACCCCTCGCGCCCGATATCCGAAGAATCGACGCCGGACTCCGGCAATGGTGCGCTCGGCTTCTCCGGGACCATCGCTGGCAGTGATGCCCCAGGCGAGATCGCTGTAACCCGCAAAGCGACCTGGGTTCCCGATCGCGTATCGCTGCTGCACGAGCGTGGCTCGCCGGCTGTTCTCGAAGTAGTCGCATCGCTTCGCCCGCATGAAGGCGTCGCGGATCCCGCGGAAATCGATCCAGATGTGCGAAAGCTGGTGCGTGAACAGCGGCCCGGCGTAGAGAAACTCGTGGCCGGAGATCCTCTTCCACTCGTAAGTCGCCGCCCACGCGGTATAGCTCGTTCGGGGGAGGGGATGGTCCGGCGACCCGAGGCCGAGCACGTAGAGGAGGAGAGCCTCGTTGTACCCCTTCCAGCGAAAGGGAATGAACCCTCTTTCGGGCGTCCACCCGTGGGAGACGGCTCGGCCGCGGTTCTGAGCCCACTTCCAATCGGCCCGCCGATAGAGGAGTTCGGCGGTCTCCCGGACTTCCCGCTCCTGTGGAACGCTCCGATCGAAGTACGCCGCCGCGGTGAGCATTCCGGCAAAGAGAATCGCCGAGTCGATCGTAGACAGCTCGCAGGAGTGCGCGCGCTGCCCGGTCTTCATGTCGAGGAAGTGGTAGTAGAAGCCCTTGTGTCCGGTTGCATCCGGCGCGGGTCCCTGGCGGCTGTCGCGCAGGAAGCGCAGCGTGGACAACGTTCGCGCGACCGCTTCCGAACGCTTGAGGATTCCGAGTTCCACGCCGACCGGATAGCAGGAGAGCGCAAAGCCCACCGCCGCGATGCTGGAAGCGGCGCCGTAGCGCGTGCTGTCAGGGATCAGCCCGTTTCCGGGATTCGCTTCATGAATGAAATATCCCAGCGTCTCGCGTTGCAGTTTCGCGAGCTCGCCGGCTCGGTTTGACCGGGAGGTCATCCCCCTATCTCGAGGATTCGAGTCCGGCGACCGCGCTCTGGACCGCCTCGGCCAGGGTCGGATGGATGTGCACGGCGTCGCGGATCACCGTGTAGGGCGCTTTCGCATTCATGACGTCGATGACCAGGTGGATCAATTCCGCGCCCTCGGCGGCGAGCACCGCCGCTCCGAGAATTCGCTTGTTACGGACCTCCGCAACCACCTTGACGAAACCACCCGGCTCTCCGATCTCCCGGGCTTTCCCGTTCTTGTTCATCTCGAAGCGACCGATTCGGATCCTGCCGCCCTTCTTCCTGGCCTCCCTTTCCGTCATGCCGACGCGTCCGAGCTGTGGATCCGTATAGATCGCGTAGGGGACGATCCGGTCGGTCGTGCGGGAGCCGTCCCCGGCGATCTGGGAAAGGAGCACGCGGTAATCGTCCCAGGCCGTGTGCGTGAACATGGGGCCGCCCCGGATGTCGCCCGCCGCCCAGATGCCTTTGACGTTCGTCGCCAGGCGTTTGTCGACGGGGACGATGCCGTCCTTCGCGACTCTGACGCCGACCGAGCCGAGGCCGAGATCGTCCGTGTTCGGCTGACGGCCCGCCGCGATGAAGAGATCGGAGGCGCCGATCCGGGCGGTTCCATCCTTCGTCTTCAGCGTCAAGGTGAGGCGGCCCCGTTTCACGGTGACCCTCGTGGCGGCGGCGCCCAGGCGGAATGTGACGTCTTCCGATTCGAGAAAGTGCTGGATCGCCAGTGCGACGTCCTCGTCCTCGTGGCCCGTGATCTGCTCCCCGTTCTCGACCACCGTTACCTGGCTTCCCATGCGCCGGTAGAACTGCGCCATCTCGAGCCCGGTGTAGCTTCCGCCGACCACGACGAGGTGCTTCGGCAGCTTCGGGCGGTCCAGCCAGTTGCCAGCCTCCAGGAAGTTCACCCGGTCGAGCCCTTCGATGTCGGGGATGCGGCTGCGCGTGCCGGTGTCGAGCACGACCTGCCCGGCGAGAAGCTCTTCGTTTCCCATGGAAACACGAAAGAGCTTTCCGTCGCGGCCACGGAAGCGAGCGTGGCCTCGGAGCAGCATCGGGTTCTCTCGATCGGCGAATCCCTCACGCAGGGCCACTGTCGATTGCGTTACGATCGCGCGGGCGCGGGCGAGAACGGCGCGAAAGTCGGGACGGACCTCGGGGATCTTCAGTCCGAATTCATAGCCGCGACGAGCCAGGTGCGCGACCCGAGCGGAGGCGATGACCGCCTTGGTGGGGGTGCAGCCGAAGTTGACGCAGGAGCCGCCGAGGTATTTCCTCTCCGCCAGAGCGACGCGCTTGCCTTTCCGGGCCAGCTCGTGGGCCAGAGGGACCCCCGCCTGCCCGGCGCCGATGATGACGACGTCGTAGGGCCGCTTCGGATTGACGGCTCTGGAAACGTTCCGCATTCGCGGTTGCCAATGCTATGCCGGTATCGGCGCCGCCGTTGTCACCTTGCCATGAGGTTGCGTGCTCCTATCAGGCGCTCACCAGGATCGGAAACGGAAACCGGGCCCTGGCGGTAAAGAAGTTCCAGGGAGCGCCCGCCGTCTGCTCGAGGAACCCGTGGGTCTGCTCGCCGGGGAGCACGTTCTCGAAGCCGATCGTGATGCCGCTCTTGCCGTTGGCCGCCTTCGTCCCCGTGTTCGTCAGCGTGCCCGAGCCCGCAAATCCGCCGACCGTAAACGTCGTCTGACCGAAGCACTCGATCGAGAAGACCATCAGATAGCTCGTCGGCGAGTTGATCCCGTAAGCGCCCGGCTCGAAGTGCATCGAGATGGCTGGTCTCCGCGAGGGAGATTCCCGCATGTCGAAGCTCGCGAATGGCGTCGCGGCGTCCGCCTGCACGATGGTCGGGCGGATGAACGTGAGGTTGGTCCGGCCGCGTCCGACGGTCCGAGGAACGCCC
>JBDTXY010000150.1:0-6717 GCA_040005945.1 Acidobacteriota bacterium | reverse complement strand
GCAAGAACCTGCTGTTCGTCGGCACGAAGCGCCAGGCGCAGGACGCGATCTACGAAGAGGCCAATCGCTGCGGGATGTTCTACGTGAACACGCGCTGGCTGGGCGGGACGTTGACCAATTTCTCCACGATCCGCAAGTCCATCCACCGCCTGAAGGAGATCGAGGGCGTCCTGGCTCAGGACGACAACGAGAACCTCACGAAGAAGGAGCGCCTGCGGCTCGAGCGTGAGAAAGAAAAGCTGGAAAAGAACCTGACCGGAATCAAGGAGATGGACGAGCTGCCCGACGCGCTCTTCGTGATCGACCCCAAGCAGGAGTACATCGCCGTCAAGGAGGCGAACATCCTGGGCATCCCGGTGGTGGCGGTCGTGGACACGAACTGCGATCCGGACTTGATCGACCACGTGATCCCGGGCAACGACGACGCCATTCGGGCGATCCGCTTGTTCACGGCGAAGGTTGCCGACGCGGTGCTCGAGGGACTGCACGCCCACGGAGAGCGCGAAGCCGAAGGCGCCGCCTCCGAGGAGCGGCCCCGCACGCCCGAGCTCTCGCAGACGGCCGTCGTCGCGGACGCATCGTAGAGACGTTCTCAGTTCACGGTTTTCAGTTCTCAGTTCTCAGTTCGCGGTCGCCCGGTTTTGACCACCGAGACTGACCTGAACACCGACGACTGATAACCCGCAAGAGGGACTCATGGAAATCAACTCCAAGCTCGTCTCCGATCTGCGCTCCGAAACGGGCGCCGGAATGATGGACTGCAAGAAGGCCCTGGTCGAGGCCCAAGGGGACTTCGAGGAGGCCAAGAAGATCCTGCGCAAGAAGGGCCTGGCCGCGGCGGCGTCGAAGGCCGGCCGCGCGGCCTCCGAAGGACTGGTGATCGCGCACGTCACCGTCAAGGGCGCGGTCCTCCTCGAGGTCAACTGTGAAACCGACTTCGTGGCCCGGACCGAAGACTTCCGGATGTTCGCCCAGAAGCTGGCGGACCGGATCGCCGCTCACGACGCGTTCGGTGACACGCGCACGGGAGCCGTGCCGGAGCTCTTGGCGCTGTCCTGGCCCGGCGGAGAAACGGTCCAGGACGCGGCGACCCAGTTGATCGCGACGCTCAAGGAGAACATCCAGGTGCGGCGCTTTGCGCGGCTCACCGCGCGGCCCGGCGAGCAGTTCTCCAGCTATGTCCACGGGAACGGCCGGATCGGCGTGCTCGTGGGCGTGCCCGGGGGCGACGAGGCCCTGGGCAAGGACCTGTCGATGCACATCGCGGCCTCGGACCCGCGATTCGCGTCCCGCTCCGACGTGAGCCCCGAGATCCTGGCCACGGAGCGCGAGATCGCGCGGGCCCAGGCGGCCGCGGCGGGCAAGCCCCCAAACGTGGTGGAGCGGATCGCCGATGGCAAGGTCGACAAGTTCTACCAGGAGGCGGTCCTGGCCGAGCAGGCCTTCGTCAAGGATCCGGAAAAGACGGTCGGGCAAGTCGTCGTGGAGCGGGCCGGCAAGGGCGCCCTCGATCTGCGGTTCGTCCGATTCAAGCTGGGTGAAGGACTCGGGCGCGCCGAAGAAGCCGCTTGAGCGCCGAGGGGCCGATTTAACTCGGACTCTGAGCGGCCCGCGACGCGGGCCGACCGACGAGGAGGGGAAGTCGCGAGAGGTTCCTCTCCCCGAACGTCGATCGCATACCTATAATCCACCCTGCATGTCCGAGACCCCCGTGTACCGCCGCATTCTCCTGAAGATCTCGGGCGAGGCGCTGATGGGGGATCAGAGGTTCGGCATCTCGCCAGAAGTCGTGGCGCGGCTGGCCGACGAGATCCAGGAGGTCCACGGCCTGGGTGTGGAGACCGCGGTGGTGCTGGGAGGGGGCAACATCATCCGCGGTGTGTCCGCCGCCGCCCAGGGCATCGATCGCGTCGCGGGCGACCATATGGGCTTGCTGGCGACCGTGATCAACGGCCTGGCGCTTCAAGATGCCCTCGAGAAGCGCTCGGTGTCCAACCGGCTGATGTCCGCGGTCGAGATCCGGCAGATCGCCGAGCCGTTCATTCGCCGCCGCGCGATGCGCCATCTGGAAAAGGGGCGGGTGGTGCTCTTCGTTGGCGGCACCGGCAACCCGTTCTTCACGACCGACTCCGCCGCGGCGCTGCGCGCCAACGAGATGCACGCGGACGTGCTGCTGAAGGCGACCAAGGTGGACGGCGTGTACGACGCCAATCCCGACGGCAATCCGTCGGCGAAGTTCTTGAAGTCGCTCACGTATCGGCAGGCGCTGGACGCCGGTCTGCAGGTCATGGATGCGGCGGCCGTTGCGCTGTGCATGGAGAACGGAATTCCCATCAAGGTGTTCAACCTCAAGGTCCGGGGCAACATCCAGCGAGTGGTCCTGGGGGAAGACATCGGCTCGCTGGTTTCCGCAGGGAGAGCCTGATCCATGATGCAAGAGCTCAAGGACATCGAGAAACACATGGCGGAAGGTATTGGGGCCCTCAAGGAGCGCTTCAAGACGCTCCGCACCGGGCGCGCCAATCTGGGAATGCTGGACGGCGTGCTCGTCTCCGCCTACGGCGCGGATGTCCCCATCAACCAGGTGGCCAACCTCTCGGTCCCCGATCCGACCCTGATCGTGGCCGCGCCGTGGGACCCCAAGATGGCGGTCGAGATCGAGCGGGCGATCCGCAAGTCCGAGCTGGGACTGAACCCGCAGTCCGACGGCAAGGTCGTCCGGATCCCGATCCCGCCCTTGACCGAGGATCGCCGGAAGGACCTGGCCAAGAAGGCGCACCACATGGCCGAGGACGCCCGCGTCGAGATCCGCCGGTACCGGCACGAGGGCAACGACCGGATCAAGAAGATGTTCAAGGACAAGGCCATCTCGGAGGACGAAGAGCGGCGCGGCCTCGAGGAATCCCAGAAGCTCACCGACAAGAAGATCAAGGAAATCGACGATCTCCTGAAGACCAAGGAACAGGAGATCCTGGCGGTTTGAGTCTGGCTCTCCGATGACCCAAACCGCGTCGCCGGCCGGGCAGAGCAGTGACCCTGCGACGGCTCGGCATTGGCAATTGACAAGACCTCAGATTGCCGCAGCGATCCTCATCGCGGTGCTGTTCGTGGCCGCCCGGGTCTGTTGGGCGACGATTTCGACGTTGGAACCGGATGAGGCATTTAGTTTGGTGGCCGTCCGCCATTCCTGGGCCGACCTCTTCCGCGCGATCACCGGGGATCTGGTTCATCCTCCCCTCTTCTACGTGCTTCTCAAGCTCTGGCTCTCGGCCGTGGGGGAGACGCTTCTCGCGCTTCGGCTTCTGCCGATCCTGACATCTCTCGTGTCGTTGGCTCCCATGTATCTCCTCTGCCGGGAGCTTTCAGTTCCTGCGAGCACCTCGAACCTCGCGGTGCTTCTCGTTGCGGCCAACCCGTTTCTGGTCCGTTACTCGCAAGAGTTGAGAATGTACAGTCTCCTTGTTTTGCTGGGTCTCTGCTCCCTTTGGCTATTCGTTCGTTTTTCCCGTGCCGCCACGTCCTCGCGAGCTGCCCTCGTAGCGCTTACGGCCGTGAATCTGTTGTTGGTCTATACGCACTACAACGGGTGGTTTCTCGTCGCGGTGGAAGGGGCTTATCTCCTGTGGCGCGAGCGGTCCCGATTCATCGCATTCTGCGGTGGAATGCTTCTCGTCGGTCTTCTTTTCCTCGCGTGGGCCGCCCTCGTGGTCTCTCAGGCGAAGACCGGCGGCGGCTTCGCCGCTGCGCTGCAGAAGCACCTCGGTTGGAACATGCGGCCCGCCTGGCGGGACGTCGTCACGCTCTACTCAGAGCTGAACGGCCCGTTTCGCAGCGGCCTCAGCTTTTCGAGAGGCAAGGTTCTGGTGGGCTTGACTCTCTTCGGACTCCCGATCGCGCTGGCTCTCTGGAAGCGGATTTGGCCGGGGTCCCGTCCCGTCGAGGCTTCGCAGCTTTCGATTTCGTCGAAGACGCTGGATTGGCTTCTCTTCTTCGCTTTCGCCCCCGTCGTCGTCACGTACGCCGTCAGTTGGATCCTGCCGGTCTCGATCTTCGGATCTCGGTATCTCATCCTGATCTCCGTTCCCTACTTGATCCTTTCCGCCGCATGCATCTTGTCGTTGAGGCCCGCCACCGTTCGCGCGGGCATTGCGGCGCTCGCGGTGGTCTGGTCGGCGTTCGGCTTCGTGGACGAGGCGCGTCTCGAGGACCGGGTGAACTGGGTCAGCCTCATCGAATCCATGCAGAGCGCCGAGACGCTTAACCCGTCGGCCAAACAGCCCGTTCCGTTTTACGTGCTCACACATCCGGAACCCATTCGCTACACGTTGGAGCGGGTCGACGACAACCGGTTTTTCGTGAAGCCCGGGAGGCTCTACGCTTTGGAGCGCCGAAGCGACGGGAGTTCGGTCATGAAACTCGGGAATTTCGGGGAGCTCAGAGACGAACGATTCTGGTTGGCCTATCAGGAATCCTTTTGGTACCCCGAGGCGACCGAAAGACTCCGTCGGCGTCTCGCAGACGGGGGCTACGAGCGCTTGCACGACTTTCAGTCGGGCCTCCAGGGCCACCAGGGTCATGTTGGGCTTTTTGAGCGTCCGGCCTCGAATACAGCGACGCCTTCCCATTGACGCCCAGTTCGCGCCGCCTCGGTCTGATCGTCGCCGCTGGAGTCGGACGGCGGCTGGGTCGTGGAGAGCCGAAGGCCCTCGTGACGCTTGCGGCCCGGCCGCTGTTGGCCTGGGCTCTGGACGCCGTATCCTCTGTCCCGTTTTCTCGGATCGTCGTCGCAGCGCCTCCCGATCGGCTCGAGGAGATCGGGCGCATCGTCGGCAATCGAGCCACGGTGATCGGGGGAGGCGACACACGGTCGGCATCGGTCCGCCTCGGCATCGCGGCCCTGGCGCCCGACGAATCCGACATCGTGGCGATCCATGACGCGGCCCGGCCCCTGGTGACCGGGGACGAGGTCGCGGCCGTGCTCGACGCGGCAGAACGCAGCGGAGCCGCAGCCGCCGTCACGGCGATCGTGGACACGGTCAAGCGCATTTCCGGCGAATCGATCGTGGAGACCCTGGACCGCGACCAGCTCCGCGGCGCAGCCACTCCGCAGGCCTTTCGCGCCGAGGTCTTGCAGCGTGCGCTCGCCAAGGGCGATGCGACCGACGAGGCCGCTCTGTGCGAGCGGCTCGGAATTCCGGTGACTCTCGTTCCCGTTTCGCGCCTGGCGTTCAAGATCACGACCCAAGGCGACCTGGAGCTCGCGGAAGCGATCCTCGCGGCTCGTCAGCGAATGGAGGAGCCATCGATGCTGCAGCGCGTGGGAATCGGCTTCGACGCGCACCCGTTCATCGCCGGGCGGGAGCTGCGCCTGGGCGGCGTCGTCATTGCGCACCCGACCGGACTTGAAGGCCACTCCGACGGCGACGCGCTGATGCACGCAGTCACCGATGCGGTGCTCGGCGCCTCGGGGAAGGGCTCGATCGGCGACTATTTTCCACCCGGCGATCCCGCTTGGAAGGGAGCCGATAGCGCGATGTTTCTTCGGAAAGCGCGCGATCTGGCCGCGGAGCGGGGCTTCTCGATCGGAAACGTCGATGCGATCGTGATCGCGCAAGCCCCCAAGATCGCGCCGCACGCCGGCGCGATCCGGGCCCGCATCGCGGAGATCCTCCAAATCGGCTCCGAGAACGTCAGCGTTCGGGGAACCAGCACCAACGGCCTGGGCTTCACCGGACGCGGAGACGGCGTCGCCGCCGCGGCGATCGTTCTGCTGGTCCCCCATCCCAAAACCAAAACGCAAAATCCAAAATCGCCATGATCCTGTCCCGCATTCACCCGGTCGAGGAGGCGATTGCCGCTCGTCCGCGGGAGATCGAGTGGGTGCTCTTCGACCAGGACCGGCGGGATCGCCGGATGCAGGAGCTCAAGGCGGCCTGCCGCCAGAGCGGCGTGGCGGTCCGGCAGGGTCCCCGCCGGGCGCTGGATCAACTGGCGGGCTCCAGCCACCAGGGAGTCGTCGCCCGGCTGGCGGTTCGGGGTTACCTGGAGGAGTCCGAGGCGGCCGAGGGGCGGGCGGGGAGCCGCTTCCTGCTCCTGCTGGACGAGGTCCAGGATCCCCACAACCTGGGCGCCGTCTTGAGGGTGGCCGAGGCCCTGGGGGCCGGCGTGGCGTTGCCGGAGCGGGGATCCGCGCCCCTCTCCGAGGCGGTCTCGCGCTCCTCGGCCGGGGCCGTCGAGAGGGTCCGAATCTCCCGGGTCAAGAACCTTCGCCGTTTCGTCGATCATCTTAAGAATGAAGGATTTCGGGTGATCGGTCTGGACGCGGCGGGGCGCAGCATTTTCGAGGTGGACTTGACCGGTGACCTGGCGCTGGTTCTGGGCTCCGAAGGCAAGGGGATCCGGCGGCTGGTGAAGGAGGGCTGCGACGAGCTGGTCAGCCTGCCGATGGCGGGGAAGGTGGCCTCTTTGAACGTATCCACCGCTGCTTCCGCAGCCGGTTACGAGGTCATCCGCCAGAGACTCGGGGGGGCCAAAAAGAGGTCTTGATCCAGTAATTTGCCGCTGGTACACTCCGCGATTCGCGCCGGTGGGGACAGAGTATCGGTGTGCTCTTTGAAGGCCAGCTGAGGGCCGAGAACCGCGAGAGGCGGACACGTTTCGTGGCCGGCGTAGCTCAACGGTAGAGCATCCGATTTGTAATCGGAAGGTTGCGGGTTC
>JBDTXY010000149.1:0-6722 GCA_040005945.1 Acidobacteriota bacterium | reverse complement strand
GATGCGGGAGCCCGCAGGGGTCGCGTAGCAACGCGATCCCCGAGGAGCGACGTGGCGATGCGGGAGCCCGCAGCGATCGCGCAGCAGCGCGACGCGCGAGGGCGACGTGGGAGAAGTCAAGAAACGGTGTAAGAAGGGTTTTGACCGGCACCGGGGAAGAGGTTGAGCAGGCTCCACAGGTCCGGCACGCGCAGGACGGACTCGGGGGCGTGGCCGTCGCCGATCAAGACCGGACGCAGGCCCGCGCCTTGCGCGCCCGCGACGTCGATCTCGTAGATGTCCCCGACGTAGGCGCACGCGGCGGGAGGCAGGCGCAGGCGGTTTGTCGCGGCGTGAAAGATGCGCGGATCGGGTTTCTCGATTCCCACCTCCGCCGAGTCGAGGATGAATTCCAGCCAGGGGGAGAGCCCCGCCCCTTCCAGGAGCGTCCGCACGCGGCCATCGGCGTTGGAGATGACGGCGATGCGATAGTTCCGCCCGCGCAGCGCGGCCAGGGTCTCGGCGGCCCGCGGGCTCGCCCGGGACCACAGGTTGGCGCGCTGGTGCTCGTCGCCGACGCGGCGCGCCGCCTCGCTTAGATCCTTCGGGGCCGCGATTCCGAGCGCCTCGAGCATGGATTCGAGGTACAGGGGAAGCCGCTGCGCATCCCGGGATCCGGGATTCTGGAGCACGAACTCTCGGACGGCCGACACCGCGGAAGACTCGGCGCGGCGGAACCCCTCGGGGTCGAACGGCAACCCGGCCGCGCTGCACACGCGTTCTCCGTCGATGTGAATGAGGGTCCCGCCGGCGTCGAACAGGATGGCCCGGACGTCCTTCACGCGAGCTCGGCGCGCACGGCCGACTCCAGCTCGTCGGCGATCGCGTGGACCTCGGCGGCGTCCGGTCCTTCCACCAGAATGCGCAGCAGCGGCTCGGTTCCGGAGTAGCGCAGGAAGACGCGGCCGCGCGCGTGCAGCGCGTCTTCCGCGCGCGCCAGAGCGCCGCGCACCGCGGCGGCTTCCTCGATGGGAACGCGCCGGGTCACGCGCACGTTGCGCAGGGTCTGGGGAACCTTTTCCAGGGTGGCCAGCTCCGAGAGCCTCCGGCCGCTCGTCTGAAGGATCGCCGACATGACGAGCGCGGTCAGGATCCCGTCGCCGGCCGGCGAGAGAGGCGCCAGCAGAATGTGGCCGGAATTCTCGCCGCCCAAAGTCGCGCCCGTTTCGTCCATCATCTTCGCGACGTTGCGGTCTCCCACGGAGGCCCGTCGAAACGCGATGCCTTCCCGGGCCAAGCCGGTTTCCAGCCCGAAGTTCGACATGACGGTCCCCACCACCCCGCCACGGCTCAGGCGGCCCCGTCGCTTCCAGTCGCGGGCGATGATCCAGAGGATGTCGTCGCCGTCGAGCACGCGCCCCGTCTCGTCGGCGAAGATCGAGCGGTCCGCGTCCCCGTCGAACGCGACGCCCAGCGCCGCTCCCGAATCGCGCACCTGGGAGGCCATCTCTTCGGGATGCAGCGCGCCGCAAGCCTCGTTGATGTTGCGGCCGTCGGGAGCATCGTGGATGGCCGTGACCCGGGCGCCCGCGCGATGGAACGCCCGCGGGCCGATCGCAAACGCGGCGCCGTTGCCGGCGTCCATGAGGATCGTGAGCCCCTGGAGGCTCTCGGGGACGCTGGCCTTCAGACGCGAGACGTAGGTGGCCGAGAGGCCCGGGTCCGGATCCGGCGGCGGCGGCGTGGCCACGGCTTCGGGATGCGCCTGCGAGTCGACGAGCTTCTTCTCCAGATACTCTTCCTGATCGTCGGGCCACTTGCGGCCGTCGGCGCCGAAGATCTTGATGCCGTTGTCCTGGTAGGGGTTGTGCGAGGCGGACACCGCGACCCCCGCGGCGGCCTCCAGCTCCAGCACCAGCTCCGCGACTCCCGGCGTGGTGATGATGCCAGCCGGAGCGACCCCGCAGCCTCCCTCGCGCAGTCCCGCCGCCAGATCGGCGACGATGCGCGGCGTGGACTCGCGTGTGTCGCCGCCCAGGACGACCCGCCGGCCGCCGCCCCGCTCCGAGAGACCGCGGGCCAGCTCCCGGCCCAGCAGCCTCACGGAGGCCGGATCCAGGGGAAACTCCCCGGATCGGCCGCGGATCCCGTCGGTTCCGAAGAGCTTCACGACTTGCCCTTCCGGGCGACGCGGGGCCGGACCGTGGGCTCGGGCGTGGGCGCGGGCCGGATCCGCACGTGCACCGACACGAGGTGACCCTCGCGCACGCGCACGCCGGCGGGCTGGGCCGCCAGGGTCGTCGTGGCCGAAAAGGATCCGTCGCGGCCGTCCACCGACACGGGCTCGGTCCGGAGATTGACCATGCGGGCGAGGGTTCGCGTGGGTCCCTGGACGCGACCCATCCGGGGCTCGGCGGTGACCTCTTCGATGTGGGATCCGGACGCCGGCGTGCCCGCGGTCTCGGGCACGATCGAAAGCGTCTTCTCCGCCACCCCGTCTAGCGAGAGCCGCACCTCGGGAGGGGAGATCGCGATCACCTCCACACCCTGGGGCACGTTGATGTCCTCGGGCGCGAGCGGGTACCGCTTCTCGCCCTGCGCCGCGTCCAAGAGGTCCACGACCGCTTCGAGCTTGGCCGGCTCCAGCTGGCGCAGCGCTGAGAAGGATCCCCGGATGCGCACGTCCACGGCCTCGGGCAGCGGCGAAACGATGATGGTCCCGGCCGGAATGTTCACGACCGAGAGGGGGATGCGGTAGCTGCGCTCGGAGATCCGCTCCCGACGTTGGCCGGAGATGATGAACCACGCCACGCACGCGATCACCAGTGCCAGCAGCTTGGTGCCGGCGTTGCGAAAGAGGATCTTGGAGATCTGCATGGCGGAGTCTCTCTACCGCGACGTCGCGAACTCGCGAAAGAGCAAGTCGCGCAGCGATTTGGCGTCCAAGTCCTCCTGGAGCTCGCCGTCGCGGGACAGCGAGATCGTGCCGCGCTCCTCCGAGACCAGGATCGCCAGCGCGTCGGTCTCCTCGGTCATGCCGATGGCCGCCCGGTGGCGCGTGCCGAAGCGCTTGGGAAGGCCTTCCTTGAGGGAGAGCGGCAGGAAGCTGGCGGCCGCCGCGATGCGGTCGCCCGAGATGATCGCGGCGCCATCGTGCAGGGGAGTGCCCGGCGCGAAGAGCGTCACCAGAAGCTCGTAGGACACGGCCGCGTCGATCGGCGAGCCGTTCTCGATGTAGGTCTTCAACCCTTCCCGCCGCTCCAGCACGATCAGCGCCCCGACCCTCCGGGCCGACAGCGACGTGACGGCCAGGACGATTTCCGAGATCGTCTCCTCGGCGTGGTATCCCGAGAAGAGAGCGAAAAACGGCGTGTGCCCGAAGGCCGCGAGCGCCCGCCGCAGCTCATGGGAGAAGAGCACGATGATGGCGAACGGGAAGTAGAAGATGAGCGCCTTCAAGACCGTCGTCAACGCGATCAATCTCAGGAAGCTGGCGGAGGTGTAGACCACGAGGATCACGAAGAGGCCCAGCACCATCTGGACCGCCCGGGTGCCGCGGATCAGCCGCAGCAGTCCGTACGTGATGACCGCCACGATCAGGATATCCAGCGCGTCCCGCCAGCCGAAGTTCAAGTGGGCGAGGGCGCCGAAACGCGTGGCCAGGTCTTCGATCAAGAGGCCGACGCCTTGACCGGGACCGCGGCCTCGGACGGGGTGGCGACCGCCTGGAGCAGGCGCAGGAAGCGCACGGACTCCAACACGTCGTGGACGCGGACGATCGCGGCCCCTCCCGACACCGCCGCCGCCAGAGCGGCAAGCGAGCCGGGAAGCCGATCCGCGGGCGAACTGTCGTCGGAAACGCCGGAGAAGCGCCGGACGAACCCCTTGCGGGACGCGCCCACGCAGAGGGGAAAGCCCAGGGAACGAAAGGCCGACAGGTGCCGCAGCAGCGTCAGGTTGCCCGCCGGGGTCTTGCCGAATCCCAGCCCCGGATCCAGCGCGATCGACTCGGACGCGACCCCGGACTGGACCGCCCGATCCGCCGCCTCCGCCAGGGAAGCGGCGATGTCCGCCAGCGGATGGTCGTACCGCGGGTCGTCCTGCATGCGCCGGGGGTCGGTGCCCTTCATGTGCATCAGGATAGCGCCAGCGCCGTGTTCCGCGATCACGGCGGCCAGCGTCTCGTCGAAGCGGCCCGCGGAGACGTCGTTGACCAGATCGGCCCCGGCCGAGATCGCTTCCCTCGCCACGGCGGCCTTGCGGGTGTCGATGGAGATCGGGGCGTCGCACCGCGCGCGAATTCCGGCGATGACCGGCCGCACGCGCGAGATTTCCTCGTCGGGCGAGAGCTCGACGGCGTCCCCGTAGCCGGCCGGGCGCGTGGATTCCCCGCCGACGTCCACGATCGCGGCGCCCTCCTCGTACATCGCCAGCGCGCGCGCGACGGCGCGATCAGGATCCAGGAAGAGGCCGCCGTCGGAAAAGGAGTCCGGCGTGACGTTGACGACGCCCATGATGGCCGGCCCCGCTGAGAGATCCAGCTTGCGGCCGTGGGCCAGCGCCAGGTGGTCGGGCCTGCGGCCCGCCCTCGCGAAAGCGGCCCCGGCGCGCTCCCGAAGGCTCGCGGGCATCGCCTTGAGCGTCTCGGAACGGCGCGAGCGCGAAACCACCACAGGAGGCGAGACGGATCCCTCGAAGCGAAGGACGTCGACCGGAAAATCGGCAGCGGAAAACGTGGCCAGGCGGATGGAATCCCAGGAAGCGATCTCCTTGAGCGATGCCGGGTCCGGCGCCGGGATGACGAGATCCGCCTGCACCTCGGCAGTGTACTGGAAGCCTGTGGGCGCCGTTTGACGCGTCCCGGCGCTCTTTCGACGAGTCGTTCGCCCGTCCGCCGATGCCATCCGCGGTTTCGTTTCCGCTCCCTGTAAGAAGTCCCCAGGAGGTCGACGCCATGAATCTTTTGGCTTGGACACTTGCGTTCGCACTGCTCGGACCGGCGACCCCGGCGCCGAAGTCGCAACTCCGACTGGCCGAGCTCGTCGCTCAGATCCGTTCCGCCGATTACCGCGGCGATCGGGCGGCGCTGGCTCGGCTGGAGGGAGAGCTTTCGCGGCTCGACGCCGGGAGTTTGACCGACTATCGGGAGTACTGGAGGGGATTCGCGCTCTGGCGGCGCGTCCTCAATGGGTTCAATGAGACGCCGATGCCCGGCGACCTGAGCGCGGACCTGGAGAAGGCCATCGCGCGCTTCCGGGCGTCGATCGAGACCCATCCGGACTGGATCGAAGCCAAGCTCGCGATGGTCGGCTGCTGGGGCAACCTGATCTATCTGGCCGGAGACGACGCGGACAAGCGCAAGGCGATTTTCGCGGAGTCCGGTCCGACGTTCAAATGGGTCATGGCGAACGTGGGCGACAATCCGCGCGCCCTGTGGATCCGGGGTGGAATGGAGTTCGCCGCACCGCCTCCCATCGGCGGCGACCTCGCGAAGGCGGCGGCCACGCTGCGTTACGGCGTCGCGTGCGCGTGGCGCGAGACGCTGGCCAACCCCGGCGCCCCGCCCTGGGTGCCGTCGTGGGGAGGGCCCGAGAACTTGATGAATCTGGCGTACCTCCAGTCGCACGGGGACAAGCCGGACCGATCGGCCGCGCTCGCGTATGCGGAGGGCGCGGTGACCGCAGCGCCCGAATGGCACTACGTCCGCGACATCCTGCTGCCGCAGATCGAGGCGCTCCCGGTGACGGCGCCCGCGCCGTGACCGGGTCCTGGCTACCCGCGCGCCGTTGGATGCGTTCGGGGACCCCTCGGCCAAGCCGTTTGTTTGCCGTCGATGCGTTCGCACTTCCGTTTCCCGCGTCCTGTAAGAAGGCCGCAGGAGGTCGACACACCATGAGTCTTTTCACTTGGACGCTCGCGTTCTCAACGATCGCCGCGGTCGCTCCGGCGCCGGAGGCGCAGCTGCGGCTGGCCGCGCTCGTCTCCGCGGTCCGTTCCGCCGACTACCGCGGCGACCGGCCGGCGCTCGCGCGCCTGGACGCGGAGCTGGACGCGCTCGACGCCGGCCCGCTCACGGACTACCGGCTCTACTGGCAGGGATTTGCACGGTGGCGGCGGGCGATGAACGGAATGAACGAGACGCCCGCGCCGGCGGATCTGGCCGGCGACCTGGAAGTGGCGCTCGCGTATTTCCAGGCGTCCCTCCACCGCCGTCCCGACTGGATCGAGGCGAAGGTCGGGGTGGCGGGATGCCTGGGGAACCTGGCGTACCTCCAGCGCGACGACCCGGAAAAAATGCAGGCGCTCATGGGAGACTTCGCCGCGACCTATCACTGGATGGATGCGAACGGCCGCGGCAACCCGCGCGCGCTCTGGATCCTCGCCGGCATCGAGTTTTTTGCCCCGCCTCCTCGCGGAGGCGACATGGCCAGGGCGGCGGCGACGACGGGACGAGGCCTCGAGCTCTCGTGGCAGGAGTCGGCCGCAGGCGAGGCGCCCGCCTGGGTTCCGACGTGGGGAGGGCCCGAGCACCTCATGAATCTGGGCTTCATGTACTCGCACGCCGCGGCGCCGGACCGCACCGCGGCCCTGGCCTACGCGCAGGGAGCATTGACGGCGGTGCCGGAATGGCACTACGTCCGGGACATCCTGATCAAGCAGATCGAGGCGCTGCCGGCGGCCGCGGCCGCGAACTGACCAGGCTTCCCCTTGCGGTGTAGCCGGTCCACCGCAACAATCGGGCC
>JBDTXY010000148.1:0-6763 GCA_040005945.1 Acidobacteriota bacterium | reverse complement strand
CCTTGAGGTCGAGCGAGATCGGCTCGCCCGTGAACTGCGTCTGAGCTTCGGTGATCGTGCGCGAGCGGTAAGCGGATCCGGCCGCGGGATTGGCAGCCTGTTCCTGATCCAACGCGGCCGCGGCGGCCTCGAACAGCGCGTCGCCCCGCGTCCGGGACGCGGCCGACGGAGCGCGTGGGGCCGGCTTGGGAGCAGCCGTCGCGACGGTTTCCGCGCGGTGTACCACGGGGGCCGGCGGAGGCGCCACAGTCGTGACCGGAAGGTCGGCCTTGGGCTCGATGCGCGCGGGCGCCGGGGCCGGTGCCGGGGCCGCATCGGGAGTCGGATGGGAACTCGTGTTGGCCGCGACCATGGTCGGCTCCGGCGTCTTGGCCGCCGGTGCGGGTTCGATCGAAGCAACGTGCGTTTGCCTCGCGGGTGAGGTGGCGGGTCTTCCAGCCGCGACGGCCGGCTCGGTCCGCGCGCGCGAGGCGGCGGCCGCCGCGGCGTCGCGTCCGACGATCACCGCAAGTCGCTCGCCGTCGGTCGCGATCGCGTGCGGCATCGGGGCCGACAGATCCAGGACGACGCGGGTGATGAACTCGGGCGACGTCTGGAACTGCGAGACGCGCACCCGGGAAACGACGTTGCCTGAAACGGCGATCGCGCGCTGGTGAACCTCGTTGCGCACGCCCGGAAGATCCAGGACGACACGCGGCGGGTTGGCCAACACGAAATCTTTGGGCGCAAACCATCCGTCGCCCAGAAGGGTGATGGAGACCTGGCCATCCCGAGTCTCTCCGACGAGCACCTTTTCGAGGGCGTGCGCGACTTCGCCGCGCGCCGCCGGGGAAACCGACACGGGAGCCGCCGGCGCCGCCGAGGCCACCGATGCCGCGGGAGCGGCGATCGGTTCGCTGGCCACCATCGGTTCGGGCGACGCGGCCGGCGCCTCCGCAGACGCCGTGGGTCCGCTGAAGGCGATCGCGAGCCCCTGGCCCACGGATCGGACGTCCGCCTTCGCTTCGGGCTTGTGGGCGATCGACAGGCGCGTCATCCGCTTGCCCAACTCTTCGACTTCCTCGAATCGAATGGATCCGACGACGGTCCCGGCCGAGCGCGGAGCCTTGAATCCTTCCGCCACCGCGGCGTCGCGCAGGTCCACGACGAGCAGATCGGGGCGGGGCTCGTAAGACGTGTAGAGCAACGGGGCGTTGGCCGAGAGGACCACGCGGGCCCCGTCGGAGTCCTCGTTGAAGGCGGCCTCGGTGATCTTGGCCGAGGCGGCGGGAGCCGTGGGCGCGGGAGACGTGGCCGGCTCGGCGAGCGCAATCGCCGGGGCGCTTTGCGTTGCGTGTCCCCTTGAGGAGCAGCCCACGGCGGAGGCCCATACCAGTGCGAGCGCCGTTGCCGTCGCGGTTGCTCTGAATGCCATTCGCATCGTTCCTCCCGTCGCGCGGAAAACCATGCTCGCGAAGGTTTTCACTGTTTGACCGTCGCGTTGAGTTGCTTGGTCACTTCTCGAAATGGTTTCACGCTCTGCGGATCGTTCAAGTTCTGCCGGAACGAGACTTCGTTCGGGCCCACTCGTGTGACCTCTCCATCGTAGAGGAGGTCGCCCGAGCGGATGAGGTAGCTCTTGTTGTCCGTGGCGCGAATCTGGGCGACATAGCCCGCGCGGGTCTTCCAGATTCCGTGCACGACGAGATCGTCGATCGAGATCCCGGCGATGCCGGGAGGCCGCTCCAGGCCGCCGCGGTTTTGCTCGCGAACGAGCAGCGAGCGGAACGGGTCGCGACGGCCGGCGGGGTCGTACGAGTACGCCTTCCCGGCCAGCGCCGACTCTTCCTGTTCGATCAGGGACTGGCCCGGCGACTCGGGCACCGGCGCGATGACGGCTTGCGGCGTCGGAGCGGGCGTAGCGGCCGGCGCGGTCGCGGGTTTCGCCGCGGCCTGTGCGAACGCGAAGCGCGCGCAGGCCATCAGCAGCGCGATCGGAACGGCTCGCGTCATTCGGCCCCCCGTCCTTCCGCGCGGCCCTTGAGCGTCTCCGCCTTGGCCCCGGGCCCCGTCTTGGGAGCGGCGGGTGCGGGCGCGGCCTGGGGCTGGCCCTCCGCGGCGGTCGCCTGCCCCGTCTCATCGCCCGTGTAGATGAAGGTCTTCGCGATGAAGTTGGACTGGATGGACTTGCCCGGAACGTTATCGAGCGTGCCGACCTTCAGCTCCTCGACGTTGACGATCCGGGAGAAGCGGCTCATCCGGTCGAAGAAGAGCGCCAGGTTGTGGTACGTGCCTTCGACAGCCACTGTGATCGGCCATTCCGCGTAGAAGTCCTTCTGCACGAACTCGCCGGGTTTGAACGTCTTGAGTGTGAAGTCGCCCTGACGGGTCAACGTCTCGATGCGCTTGATGAGCTCTTCCGTGTTGCGCTTGGAAGGAAGGATCTGGAGCAGCTTGGACAGCTCCAGCTCCAGGCGCTTGACCTCTTCACGAAACTGGGAGAGCTTGCGCTCGGCGGCGCGGCCCTTCGCGATTTCCTGGTTCAGGTTCTCCAGCTCGGTTTTCTTTCCCGCGATCTCGGCATTCAGGGGACGGAAATAGGCGTACTGCACCGCACCCGCCAGGGCCGCTCCGATGAAGAGTCCCACGCCCAGGGCGTAGTACCAAGGCCGATCGTCCATCTTCAGATCCATCGCTATGCTCCCGGCTTCGCGGCGGCCGCGCCGGCTGCGGGTTTGGCGCCGCCCGTCGGGACGGTCTCGGCCGGTCTTCCGTTGGTGAACGTCACCGTCATTTCCCAGCTGTAGATGCCCTGGGGTCCGGCTTCACGGCCCAGGTTCTTGAAGACGGGCTCCGCGAAGTATGGACTCTTCTTGAGGTTCTCCAGGAACGTGGCGACGGCGTTGGGCGAAAGGGTCTTGCCCCTGAGCGTGAGGAGGTTGCCCGAGATCTGCATGTCCGAGAGCCAGACCAGATCCGGGAGGGCCCGCGAGATCTCGTCCATCAGCCGCACGGGGCCCTTCTGGTTCGTCTTGAGGTTGTTGATGAGGGCGATCTTCTCCTCGAGGCTCTTCTTCTTGTCTTCGTAGCCCTTGACCTCGTCGATGATCGACTTCAGGCGGGCGACCTCTTCCTTGGCCTTCCCGATCTCCTCATCCAGGCGGCGGCGCTGGCCGGTCAGGACCAGGGCCATGATGCCGATGTAGAGGATGCCCAGCCCCACCCCGGTCAACAACAGCAGGTTGTTGAGCTTCGCGCCTCTGGGGAGAGCGGGGCCCTTCTTCTTTGCGGCGGCCGCCCTGGCTTCCGTGAGGAGGTTGATTCTGATCAAGCGGTTTCATCCCCGATGTGCCGGATCGCCAATCCCACCGCCACGGCCAGGCTCGGCGCGTTGTCGGTGAGCCATTCCCCCGAAACCGGGGCGCCCGTAATGTCGATCTGGCGGAAGGGATTCAGGATCTCGACCGGGATTCCGAACTTCTCCTTGAGCTGCGAGTCCAGGTTGATGACGCGGGAGGCTCCGCCGGAGATGAAGAGCTGATCGATCTTCTCCGTGGACGTGGTCGCCAGGAAGAAGTCGAACGTCTTCTGGAGCTCCTGCGAGAGGTCGTCGGAAACCGACCGCAGGATCGGAAGGATGTCCTGGAGCGAGTGGTCGCCGGTCTTCTCCCCCTTCTTCAAGGCCTCGGCCTGTTCGAAGGAGAGGGAGAGCTGCTTCTGGATCGCGTCGGTGTACTGGTTGCCCCCAAAGGAGATGTCGCGCCAGAAGATCGTATTGGCGCCCGAGAGGATGTTGACGTTGGTGACCGAGGCGCCGATGTTGACCAATGCCACCACGCGGCCCGGCTCGACGGGATAGTTGGCCTCGAAGGCGTTTTGCAGCGCGAAGGCGTCCACATCGACCAAGACCGGGGTCTTGCCGGCCTGGGTGATGACGCTGGTGTAGTCGCCGATCTTGTCCTTCTTGACGGCCACCAGCAGGACGTCCATCGTCTCGCCGCCCGCCGATTCCAGGACGACATAGTCGAGGTTGACGTCGTTGATGTCGAAGGGGACGTACTGCTCGGCCTCCCAGCGGATCGACTCGGCCAGCTCCTCCGGCGACATCGCCGGCAGGGAGATCTTCTTGATGATGACCGAATGCCCCGACAGGGACGTTCCGAATTCCTGGTTCCGGACGTTGAGGGAGGAGACGATGCGGTTGACCGTGTCGACGACCAGGGACCCGTCCATGATGGCGCCGTCGACAATGGCCTCGGGGGAAAGGGCTTCCAGGCCGGTCTTGACGAGGCGATAGCCTCCACCCTTCGCGTCCTTGAGTTCGACGAGCTTAATCGCCGAGGACCCGATGTCCAAACCCACCAAGTTCTTGGATTTGCTGAACAACACGCTACGCCCCACCGAAAGAATTAATACGGTTCCGGGCTTCGACCTATGGTTATTACGGCTGGTTGCCAAAATAGCAAAAGGTTTTACCGTAGTCAAGGTTCAACACCACGAAAACATCAATCGGGCAAAGACTTATCCCGATCGGACAGGCCGACTGCTGGAAGGACAGCTGTTCTTCCTTGCGCTGGAACAGTCCTCGGTATAGGCTTCGCGGGTTTTTCGCCTCGCCGGCCAAATCGAGGAGTGCCATGGCTCAACACTGCGAATTCTGCGGAAAGATCCCCATGTCGGGCCACCGCGTCAGCCACGCCAACAACGTAACCAACCGCAAATGGCACCTGAATCTGAAAACCGTCCGCACCGTGATCGGGGGCATGAACCGGCGCGTCTCGGCGTGCACCCGCTGCATCCGCTCGGGTAAGGTCTCCAAGCCCGGCCCGCGGCCCAAGACCGCCGCCAAGCCCGCCTAGGCTCCGGAACCGAGTCAGCTCGGGATGACGCGCGACGGCTTCGGTTCGCGCGTCACTCCCTCTCACCCGCCTTCGGGACGTTGTACTTGCGGACGACGTCGCGCACGCCGCTGACCGCGCGGATCCGGCTGACGATCTTCTCGAGCTGCTTGAGGTCCGAGGTCTCCAGCGAGACCGCGACGAATGCCTCTCCCGTCTCGTCCACGCGCGCTTCGATTCTCCGGATGTTGGATCCTTCCCCGGCGATGGCCTGCGTGACGTCGGCCAGCAATCCGGGACGGTCCTCGGTGATCACCTCGAGATCGATCCCGTAGGAGGCCTTCTTTTCGCCCGCCCAGGTCACGTCGATCTGGCGCCCGGGATCGTAGAGCAGGTTCTTCACGTTCGGGCAATTCTCGGAGTGGACCGAGACTCCCCGCCCGCGGGTGATGTACCCGATGATCTTTTCGCCCGGCACCGGGTTGCAACACTTGGCCAGCACGGCCAGCAGGTCGTTGTGCCCGACCACGACGATGTCGGGCATCCCGAAAGGCAGGATCTTGCGGACCACCCGCGAAACGGCCGACTCCTTCTTCTCCGCGTCCGGGCGCGCGAGCTCTTCCGCCGGCACGAACCGCTCCAGCGCGTTGCGCGGGGCCAGCTTTCCGTAGCCGATCGCGGCGTAGAGGTCTTCGGGCTTTGAAAACCCCCAGTGCGGCAGCTCGCGGGCCAGGCTGCCGTCGGCGGCCAGCTTCTTGACGGTGCGCTTGAACTTCTTGAGCTCCCGTTCGAAGAGCCGGCGGCCCAGCTCGACCGCCTGCAGCTTTTCCTGCTCATGGATGAAGTGGCGGATCTTGTGGCGCGCGCGACTGGTGACCACCGAAGAGAGCCAGTCGCGGGAGGGCGTCTGGCTGGGCGCCGTGACGATCTCCACGATGTCCCCGCTCTGCAGCGGCGTGCGCAGGGGCACCAACTTCCCGTTGACGCGCGCCCCCACGCAGCGATGCCCCACGTCGGTGTGGACCCGATACGCGAAATCAATCGGCGTGGCGCCGCGCGGAAACGCGAACACCTCGCCCTTGGGGGTGAACGTGTAGACCTCGTCGGGATACAAGTCGACCTTGAGCGACGTCAGGAACTGGCGGGGATCCGAGACTTCGCTCTGCCAGTCCACCAGCTGCCGCAGCCACTGGAAGCGCGCGTCGTCCGAGTGCGACCCCAGCCGGCCTTCCTTGTATTTCCAGTGGGCCGCGATGCCCCGCTCGGCGATCAGGTCCATCTCGCGCGTGCGGATCTGGATCTCGAATGGCTGTCCGGTCTCGCCGATGACCGTGGTGTGCAGCGACTGGTAGAAGTTGGGCTTGGGCATCGCGACGTAGTCCTTGATGCGGCCGGGGACGGGCCGCCAGATTTGATGCACCAGGCCCAGGGCCGCGTAGCAGTCGCGCGTCTCCGCGACCACGATGCGAAAGGCCAGGATGTCGTAGAGCTGCGCGGCGTCGACCTCGGTGCGTTTCATCTTGGACCAGATCGAGTAGTAGCGCTTCATGCGGCCCGAGATCTCCGCCGACACGCCGGCCTCCGCCAGGCGGGCCTCCAGGCGCTTGCGGATGTCACCGATCATCGCCTCCGAGGACTTCATGCGCCGCGCCACCTCGCGGGCGACCTTCGCGTGCTGGTCGGGCTCCAGGTAGAGGAAGGCCAGGTCTTCGAGCTCTCCCTTCACGCTGCCCATGCCCAGGCGGTGCGCGATCGGCGCGTAGATGTCCATGGTCTCCCGGGCGATCTCCCGCCGCTTGGACTCGGGCAGGAATCCGAGCGTGCGCATGTTGTGGAGGCGGTCGGCCAGCTTGACCAGGACGATCCGGAGGTCCGAGATCATCGCCAGGATCATCTTGCGGAAGGTCTCCGCCTGCTCGTCCTCGCGGGAGACGTAGGAAAACTTG
>JBDTXY010000147.1:0-6877 GCA_040005945.1 Acidobacteriota bacterium | reverse complement strand
TCTCGCGCGCGCGGCGGTCCCCGGTGCATGACGATGCCGCTGGTGCGCGAAGACGTGAAGCCGTAACCCGCGTCGCTTTTCGCGATGAACCCGACTCCCTTCTTCTCCTTCGTTCGCCCGTTGGCGGTCGTGGCCTTCGGCGGCAACGCGCTGCTGCGTCCGGAGGACGACGGTTCCACCGCGCAGCAGCTGGCGCGGGCGCGCGAAGCCGTCCGCATGCTCCTTCCCATCCTGGGCAAGGGCTACGAGCTCATCGTCGTGCACGGCAACGGCCCCCAGGTCGGCAACATCCTCATCCAGGCGGAGGAGGCCGCCGGCAAGGTGCCCCCGCAGTCGCTGGATTTCTGCGTCGCGCAGACGGAGGGCTCGATGGGATTTCTCCTCGAGCTGGCGTTTGACAACGAGCTGCCGCGCGCGGGGTTTCGCAAGCAGGTCGTCACGATCATGACGCAGGTGGAAGTCGACGCCGCGGACCCGGCCTTCCAGAAGCCGTCCAAGCCGGTGGGCCCCTTCTTCTCGGCGGCGCGCGCGGAGCAGCTGCAGAAGAGCTCCGGCTGGACGATGGTCGAAGACGCCGGGAGAGGCTGGCGCAAGGTCGTCGCGTCGCCCAAGCCCCGAGCGGTCCGCGGTGTCGAGATCGCCGCGGCCTTGATCAACCGCGGCCACATCGTCATCGCGGCCGGAGGCGGCGGCATTCCGGTCGTGGTCACCGATGACGGAGAAGTCCGCGGGGTGGAGGCGGTCATCGACAAGGATTACGCCGCGTCGATGCTGGCGGCCTCACTCTCGGCCAATCTCTTCATCATCCTGACGGGCGTGGAACAGATCTCCCGCGACTTCGGCAAGCCGACGCAGGCCGCGCTGCCGGAGATCGATGTCCCCACCGCCAAACGGCTCCTGGCGCAAGGGCAATTCCCGCCCGGGAGCATGGGTCCCAAGATCGACGCCGCGATCCGGTTCGTGGAGGCGGGCGGTCACGAGGTGCTGGTGACGCGCGCCGAATCCCTGTCGGAGGCCTTGGAGGGAAACACGGGAACCTTCATCCGGCCCGGCCCATGAGGCGCGGGCGCGGAGCTCCGTCGCTCTGATGTCGGCCCGCCGCTTCCTCCGCCGGTACTGGGCGCTGGCCGTTGGCGTCGGCGCGGTCGTGGCCGCGCTCATCGGCGTCCTCGTCCTCCTTCACCCGCGCGGCGCGTCCGCCGGGGCCGGTTCCCGGCAGAGCGAGCCGGCCGCGGTGACCGCGGATCGCGCCGACCTGAAACGGGACGCCTCGCGCGAGAGCGCCGTATTGGCGAGCCTGGCGCGGGGAAGCCGCGTGCGCGTGATCGCGGATCGCGGCGGATGGGTCGAGGTGGAGAGCGAGGCCGGCGCGCGGGGGTTCCTGCCGGCGGAATCGGTGGAGCGGGATGCGGATCGTGACACGCGGCTGCACCGGGCCCAGCGATTGCTGGCCTTCGCTCCGGTCTACGGGGTGGTGGCCGAAGACACCGACATCTCGCTCGCGCCGGATCCGCTGGCTCCGAGGGGCGGCCGCTTGAAGCGCGGCACGGTCGTCGCGATCCACTCGGTCGATCATTCGTTCTTCGCGTTCCGGGACGAGCAGTGGGGGCTGGCCTTCGTCAACTCCGCGCAGGTCGACCTGGTGCCGCGCGACCCCCGTCAACCGGCGATCAGCGCGGAGAAGACCCGGCCTCTGACCAACGTGACGATCGTCAATCTCGGGGGCGAACCGCCTCCGGAGGAAGAGCCGATGGCGGATTCGGAGGCCGCGGCAGGCGAGCCGGAGCCGCCGGTCGCGCGCAAGGAGGCTCTGCCCGGATTGATCGAGCCGCCTGCCATCCTAAAGAGGGTGCAGCCCGCCTACCCGGATCTGGCGCGGCGCGCCGGTCTCGAGGGAACCGTGGAGCTGGAAGTCTCCATCGACGCTTCGGGAAAGGTGACCGACGTGGAGGTCGTCCGCGGCCTGCCGCTGGAGCTCTCCAACGCTGCCGCCGACGCGGTGCGCCGCTGGACGTATCGGCCGGCGCGCGGCCCCAACGGCCCGATCGCGTCCCGAAAAACGGTCCGCATCCGATTCACTCTGGAGCCGGCCGAGAACCGATAGCGAACCGCCGCCGTGCGATAATTCCGGCCACCCCATGCTCCAGGTTCTGTACGAAGCCGACGGGCGTTCCCAGGTCTTCACCATGCTTCTGGAGGAAGCCTCGATCGGCCGGGCGAACGACAACGACATCGTCCTGAACGATTTTTCGGTGTCCCGCCGCCACGCGTACCTGAAGAAGGAAGACGGCGATTGGGTCATCTACGACAATGGCTCCACCAACGGGATTCGGGTCAACGACGCGCTTGTCCCGAGGGCCGTGGTCAAGGACGGCGACCAGGCGCTGGTTGGGACATTCGTGCTGCGTTTCCGCAACGACCCGGAAGCCTCGCAGGGCGTCCGCGAGCGGCTGATCGACTCGACGTCCACGTGCATCCGTCCGATCGCCGAGTTCAACCAGGATTTCGGGCTCGAGCGCGGGATCGTCCCCACGCCCGGAGACTCGACCGCCGACCGCAAGCGCGTGGTCTTAGACGTCGCCTACAAGAACAAGATCTTCGAGATCCTGGTGCAGGTGGCCAAGACCCTGATCTCGGCCGACGACCTGGCGACGGTCCTGGACAAGGTCATGGACTTGATCTTCGAGTTCTTGGCCGTCGACCGGGGATTTCTCCTCCTCGAAGAGGGCGGCGCGTTGGCGCTGCGAATCTCGCGTTACAAGTCCAAGAGGCGGATGACCTCGGACGGCGCGGTGCCCTATTCGCGGACGATCGTGGACATGGTCGTCCAGCAGAAGGTCGCGATCCTGACCTCCGACGCACAGACCGACGAGCGGTTCGAGAGCGGAGAGTCGATCCGCATGCAGCAGATCCGATCCGCGATGTGCGCGCCGTTATGGAGCGGCGACTCGGTCATCGGCGTCATCTACGTCGATTCGCCGCTCCACGCCGGGGCCACCTCCGAGAAAGACCTGGACTTGCTGACGGCGTTGGCCAACTTCGCCGCCGTCGCCATCGAGCGCGCGAGGCTACACGACCGCGTGCTCGAGGAAAAGCGCATCCGCGGCCGGCTGGAGCGGTACCACTCGCCGCAGGTCGTGGAGGAAGTCATCAAGGACGTCACGGCGACGGGCGAGTGGAAGGAAGTGCGGACGCGCGTGGTGACCGTGGTCTTCGCGGATCTGGTCGGGTTCACGAGCTGGTCGGAGAAGATGTCGGCCGAGAACCTCGCCCGGATGCTGACCGAGTTTTTCACGCTCGCGTCCGATGAGATCTTCGCCGGCGGGGGCACGATCGACAAGTTCATCGGGGATGCGGTCATGGCGTTCTTCGGCGCGCCGCTGGACCAGCCGGACCACGCCGATCGCGCCGTCGCCGCGGCCCTGCGGATCCAGGAGGGGATGGCCGCGTGGAACCGCGAGCGGGCGCTGCGCGACGAACCCCCGTTGGCGGTCCGGATCGCGTTGAACACCGGCGAGGCGATCGTCGGGGACATCGGCTCGCACCGCCGCGTCGACTACACCGTCCTGGGCAACGCGGTCAACGTGGCCGCGCGCATGGAGGAATTCGTCGCGCAAGCGGGCGACGTCGTGATCGGACCCGCCACGTACGAGGCGGTCCGCGACCGGTACGACACGGCGCAGCTGGGCCGCTTCGCCCTCAAGGGCCTGTCGGCACAGGTCCCCCTCTATAAGGTCCTGGGCCGGCTGACCTGATCGCCGCTTCCGGGGATTTGCCCGCGGCGTCGTGGGAGAATCGCGGCCCATGGTGTCGCTGCCGCTCGTCTTCGTCACCAGTCGCGCCGAGAAGGCCCTCGAGGCCCAGCGGCTGGGGTTTCGCGTCGAACGGCTGGACCTGGATCTCCCGGAGCCGCAGGCGCTGGATCCTTCCGCGATCGTGGAGGCCAAGGCGCGCACCGCGTATCGGAAGCTTTCGCGCCCGGTCCTCGTGGAGGACAGCGCCCTGGCGATCCACGCCTGGGGCGGGTTTCCGGGGGCTCTGGTCAAGTGGCTCGAGCAGAGCGCAGGCGTCCAGAGCCTGGCCCGGATGCTGGACGGGTTTCCCGACCGCGGCGCGACGGCGATCTGCGCGATCGGCTTCTGCGACGGCGCCGAGGTCATGAGCGCGAGAGGGGAGACCCAGGGCTCGATCGCCGCCGCGCCGCGCGGGAAGGAAGGTTTCGGTTGGGACGTCCTCTTCGTTCCCGAAGGGGACGACCGCACCTTCGCGGAGATGTCCCCCGGCGAAAAGGACCGCGTCTCGCACCGCCGGCGGGCGTGGGAGTCCATGGCTCGGAAGCTTCCGCTCCAGCGGGAGGATTGATCGTGCCCCTGCTTCCGGGGCTCCGACGGATCGCCGTGCTGGCCGGGCTTATCGGGATGACGGCCATCCCGTCCGACGTCCGCACCTTTCCGACCAAGTCCGGCGTCACGCTGCGGGTGGAAACCTTCGTCGCCGGGTTGGAGGTGCCCTGGTCGATGGCGTTCACGTCTCCGGAGCGGCTGCTCGTGACCGAACGGCCCGGCCGCGTGCGCGTCGTCCGGAAGGGAGTGCTCCAGAGCCGTCCGCTCGCGGTCATCGCCGACATCGAAGCGCGGGGCGAGAGCGGCCTCATGGGCCTGACCCTCGCTCCCGATTATGCGCGCTCGCGCCTTCTCTACCTGGCCTACGCCTATGACGCCTTCGACGGTCTCAAGGTGCGGATCGCGCGGTACCGGGATGACGGCGAGGGGCTCTCCGGCCGCACCGTGATCCTCGAGGGCATCCCGGGGGCGCAGTACCACGCCGGATGCCGGCTGCGATTTGGGCCCGACGGAAAGCTCTACGTCACGACCGGCGACTCCACCGAAGGCGATATCGCGCAGGACTTGAAGTCGCTCGGCGGCAAGACGCTGCGGGTCAATCCCGACGGGACGATCCCGGCGGACAATCCGTTTCCGGGCTCACCCGTGTACTCCCTGGGACACCGCAATTCGCAGGGTCTGGACTGGGATCCCGTCAGCGGCCTGGAGCTCCAGACCGAGCACGGACCGTCGGGATTCGACGGACCCGGCGGCGGCGACGAGGTCAACATCGTGGAAGCCGGAAAGAACTACGGCTGGCCCCTGATCCACCACAGGCAGAGCCGCGCCGGACTGGTGTCGCCCCTCCTGGAGTACACGCCCGCCGTGGCGCCTTCGGGAGCCTGTTTCTCCCGCGGGGCCCTGCTGCCGTCGTTTCAGGGGGACTTCTTCTTCGCGACCCTCAAGGGCGAGCGGCTGATCCGCGTGCGCCTGGACGCGAAAGACCGCCGGCGGGTGGCGGAGACCGAAGAGCTCTTTTCCGGGGTCTACGGCCGGCTGCGGGACGTGGCGCCGGGGCCCGACGGCGCTCTGTACGTTGCCACCAGCAACCGGGACGGGCGCGGGCGGGCCCGGGCCGGCGACGACCGCATCCTTCGGGTTGTCGAAACTCCGTCCCTGCATTAGATTTCTCCTCCTCGTCATGGAATTAGCGGAGGTCGTCGGACAGCTCTCGGGGCTGCGTCGTTTTGCCGTGCGCTCGCTCGGCGGCGAATCCCTCGATGAGGCCTGGGTCTACGGATCCGGGTTGGTGGGCGACCGCATCTACGATCTCTTCGACGACGAGCTGGGTGTCCCGCTGACGTCCCGCAACGCGCCGTTCCTGCTGCGCTACCGCGTCCGGTACCTGGACCCGATGGTTCGCGCCGGGGATCTGGAGCCCTGGATTCGCGTCAAGACTCCGGACGGAAACGAGACGCTGCTTTCGGACCGAAGCTGGGTCGAGGACGTCTCCCGGCGATGCGGCCGTCCCGTCCGCCTGCGCGCGCGGCCGGGCGTGGATAGCGACTTGGCGCCACTGCACGTCATCTCCGTTCCGACCGTTCGGTTCCTGGAAAAGCAATATGGCGGACCGTTGGAGTCGATCCGATTCCGCTCGAACCTGCTGCTGGATCTGCCCGAGGCGCGGCCCTTCGAGGAGGATCGCTGGATCGGCCGCCAGATTTGGATCGGCGACGTGCTGCTGGAGATCGTCAAGCAGTGCGACCAGTGCATCGTCACGATGCTCGACGCCGAGACGACAGAGCGCTCCCCGGGAGTCTTGAACGCGATCGCCCGGGCCCGCGGAGGCATGACGGGCGTCTATGCCCGCGTGCTGACGGGAAACCGCATGCGTGTCAGCGATCCCGTCTCCATCGTCGGCTGATAAAGTGGCGTCGATGCCCCGACCCATCCGCGTCCTCATCGCCAAGCCGGGCTTGGACGGCCATGACCGGGGGGCCAAGGTCATCGCGCGCGCCCTGCGGGACGCCGGCATGGAGGTCATCTACTCGGGCCTCCGTCAAACGCCCGAGCAGGTCGTGGCCGCCGCGATCCAGGAAGACGCGGACGTCATCGGCCTCTCGATCCTGTCGGGCGCGCACAACGTGCTCTTCCCGGAGATCCTGAAGCTCCTGAAGGAGAAGGGTGGGGAGGACATCCTGGTCGTGGCGGGCGGGATCATCCCCGACAAGGACATCGCCAGCCTCAAGGCGATGGGGGTCAAGGAGATTTTCCTCCCGGGGACGTCGACCCAGACGCTCGTGGAGTACATCCGCAAAGAGGCCGGAGAGAAGATCGCGCGCGGGTAGATCGATTGGATCAAATACCCACCCACGTCGACCCGCGATCCTCCGAGTTCCTGGATCGCGCCCGGGCCATGGACGCGCTCGTGAGCAACCTCAAGGAGGAGCTCGCGCGGGTGCTGCGCGGCGGGGCCGGCGTCGAGCGGCACGCCGAGCAGAAGAAGATGTTCGTGCGCGACCGCGTGGATGCCTTGCTCGACCCGGGGTCGCCGT
>JBDTXY010000146.1:0-6973 GCA_040005945.1 Acidobacteriota bacterium | reverse complement strand
CGTCCTCGACGCTGAGCACGCGCACCGCCGTCTTCTGGACCACGGCTTCGCCGCTGCTCGGCGCACTCGCCGCATCGGATTTCTTGCTCCGGGGCTCCGCTCCGCCACGGGTCGTGGAGGCGTTCAGCGCGAATCCTCCGCGCCGATGAGGAGCGAATCGCGACCTCGCTCGAAGAGATCGAAGGACCTCTCCAGCTCCCGCCGCGCCGTGGCGAGGGCCTCGGTGGGGTCCGCGCCCCGCGAGCAAAGCCGATTGGCGCGCTCCAGGTGCAGCGACACCGCGGACAGAGGCGTGGCCAGATCGTGAAAGAACTTACGCAGCGCGATCTGGCCTTGTCGCTCGGCTCCGGGCAGGGATTTCTCGGTCAACGGCGGCACCATTCGTGCATAGTATCCTCGGCTCCCGTTTGGATCCTATGACAGATCGCCTCCCCCATAATCCCACCGACGCTCCCTCGCGGAGAGTCTCCAAGAACTCCCTGCGGACTCGCCTGGGGCTGTATGCGGCCGTGGGTCTGGCGATCGTCGGCGTGTGGCTGTACTACACGATCACCACCGTGCTGAGCCTCTACGACTCCACCGCGGGCATCGCCCGATACACGGATCTGCGGGAGCGCGTGACCGACGGGCTGGGCGGATTGCAGGAGGCCTCCGAGAGTCTCGACCGATACACCCGGGAGGGCCAGGGCTACGACTTGTCCCAGCACTACGTCGGACGGACGGAGATCAAGAACGCGCTGGGTGCCATCCGCCGTCAGGGTTTGACCGAAGAGATGCAGAGCACGCTCCGTCGCGCCGACGCGGCGGCAGAAGTGTGGGAGTCGGCGGCGGGCCGAGCCCTGGCGGCCCGCGGCAGCGCCCCGCCCGGCGAGCCGTTCGCCGTTCGGGACAACGAGGCGGGGCCGGCCGCAGGCAAGCTCCGCGACATTCTCGCCAGTCTGGAGATCAACTTCGGGCGCGGCCAGGCCATCGCGGAGTCCCATCTCAAAGGCAACCGCGACCAGGCCACGACGGCCCTGGTGATCCTCGCCGGCCTGATCGTGATCGGGCTTTTCTGGCTGATGTCGGACATGAATCGGCGAATCCTCGTGCCTTGCGGAGACGCATCGCGGGCGCTCGGAGATCTGGTGAAGGGCAAGACGATTTCGCGGCTGGCCGACTCCGCCCCGAACGAGATCGGCGAGCTGGGCTTCAACGTCAACCAGCTCTCCCTCGTGTATGCGGAGCGGGGCCGGGCGCTCGAGGCGCGCGACATCGACGCATCGGTCAATGCGGTGCTGGCGGCGGCGACCACGATCAACGACCTCGCGGGATTCGGATCCCGGCTGATGGACAAGGTGCTCGAGGTCACCGGAGCCTCCAGCGCGGTGCTCTACGTGGCCGACGGGCAAGGCGGCTTCACGCCGGCGGCCACGATCGGCGGCACGCCCGGAAAGACCGAGGGAGTCGGCCGCGAGGAGGCGGGGCGCGCGGCGCGGGAAGGAAAATCGATCCTGGTCTCGGTCGAGCCTCAGACGCCGACGGTAGACCTCTTCGACGGCCGCATCCTGCCGCGCGAGAGCCTGCACATTCCCTTGATGTATTTCGGGCAGGCCGCGGGCGTTCTGGCCCTGGGCTCGGTCCAACCTTTCACGCCTCGCGCCCGCAACACGCTGGCCGCGATCGCTCCGAGCCTCGCCGTCGCTCTGGCCAATGCGTCGACCAATGAGCGCCTGGCCCACCAGTCCCGCCGGCTGACCGAGCAGAACGAGCTGCTGGAGGAGCAGCGCAGCCGCATCGCCAACACGGCCCGCGAGCTCCAGCGGGCCTCCGCGCTCAAGGATCGTTTCTTGGCCGCCGTATCGCACGAGCTGCGCACGCCGATGACCGTGATCTTGGGGTTCACGGGGACCCTGTTGCGCGGAACTCAGGGCGACTTGAACCCGCAACAGAAGGAAAGCCTCGAGCGCGTGCAGCGCAACGCCCGGCTCCTGCTGGGGCTGATCAACGACGTGCTGGACATCTCCAAGATCGAGTCCGGAAAGGTCGAGATCCACCGCGAAGTCGTCTCGGTGTCCGCGCTGCTGCAGCAGGCGCAGAAGGACTTCGACGAGGTCGCGCGGAGCAAGGGGCTCGCGATTCAGATCGCTCCCTCCCCCGAGCTGGATTCGATCATCGGCGATCCGGCAAAGTTGACCCAGATCCTGGCGAACCTGGTGGGCAACGCGCTGAAGTTCACCGAGACCGGATTCGTCGAAGTGCGGGCCGAGCCGCGCGGATCGGCGCGATGGGCCCTGGTCGTCACCGATTCCGGAATCGGGATCGCTCCGGAGGAACAGGACGCCATCTTCGAGGAATTTCGGCAGGGGGAGTCCGCCGATCATCAGGGCCGCGGCGGCACGGGCCTGGGCCTGGCCATCGTGCGCAAGCTCGCCATCCTCCTGGGCGGCAACGTTTCGGTGCAGAGCGCGGCGGGGCAGGGTTCCACGTTCACGGTCACGCTCCCCCGTGAGGTGACGGATGCGCCGGCCTCTCCGGTGTCCAATCTCCCGTTGCCCGGGGCCTCGGTGAGCAAGCGCGTGCTGGTCGTGGACGACGACGAGAGCAGCCGAAAGCTGCTGCGATACGAGCTGGAGCCCTACGGCGCAACCGTGCTGGAGGCCGCGGATGGAATCTCCGCGATCCGGATGGCCCGCGCCGAGAAGCCGGACGCCATCGTCCTGGACGTTCTGATGCCCCGCATGGACGGTTGGGCGACGCTGCGCGCCCTCAAAGAGGATCCGGAGGTCCGATCGATTCCGGTCTTCGTCCACTCGGTCGTCGACAATCGCGCGTTCGGATTCTCGCTGGGCGCCTGCGACTATCTGGTCAAACCGCTGCCCCCCGGGCGCCTCCTGGAGGCCCTGGCGCGCGCCGGCGTGCTGGGGGCCGGCGGCCCCGTCCTGATCGTGGACGACGATCCCGACATCCGACGGCTGCTCGATCAAGAGCTGACTCTGGCGGGCCTGCGCTCCATCAGCGTGGCCGGCGGAGCCGAGGCCTTCCAGGCGATCGCGCGCGAGCGTCCCGCTGCGATCCTGCTGGACCTGATGATGCCCGAGCCCGACGGGTTCGAGGTTCTCTATAAGATTCGCGAGAACCCGGACCTGGCGGACGTGCCCGTCTTCGTCCTCACCGCGACGGACCTCACGCCGCGCGACTACGAGCGGTTGAACGGAGCGGCTCACCGGATCATCAAGAAAGGGGCGGACATGGCGCGGCTGGTCCGCGACATGCTCGGCGCGCTCGGAGGCGTTCGCGGCCCCGCGTGACCCCGGCGCGAGACGATCGAGGACGATGGCCAAGATTCTGATTGCGGAGGACTCCCCCGACATCCGGGCCCTCATCCACATGCTCCTGGAGACGGAGGGGCATCGGGTCATCGGGGTTTCCGACGGCCGCGCCGCGGTCGCGGCGGCCCGCGAGCACCAGCCCGACATCGTCCTGATGGATTTGTCGTTGCCGATCCTCTCGGGGTGGGAGGCGACCCGGCAGATCCGGGCCGATCCGGCAACCGCCGCGATCCCGATCCTGGCGGTGACGGCGCATGCGATGCACGGGGACCGCGAGCGGGCGCTGGCCGCCGGATGCGACGGCTTCATCCCGAAGCCGATCAACGAGGCGACGTTTGCCTCGCGTGTCGTCGCCTTCATCGAGTCTCGGAAGACCTCCGTCGCCGACGTCGCGCGCCAGCCGCGGGATGCGCGCAAAGAGCCCGGCCGCATCCTCGTCGTCGACGATCAGCCCGAGATCGCGGAACTCCTCCGGACCGACCTGGAAGGCGACGGTCACCAGGTCGTCATCGCCACGAGCGCGCCGCAGGCGGTCTCGCACTTCGAGGCGGACGGGCGCTTCGACCTGGCGATCATCGACGTGATGCTCGGCGGGAGCTCCGGCTACACGCTGACCGAAACCCTGACCACCGGCTCCGCGGAATATGTTCCGGTGCTCCTCGTGACCGCCGGGACGATCGACCGGGAGCGGGGTTACGCGGTGGGCGCGGATGACTTTATCGGCAAGCCCATCGAGACCGTCGAGCTGAGCGCCCGAGTCCGTTCTCTCATCCGCACAGGCCGCGCAATCCGGGAACAGGGGCGGGTCGGACGGGAGCGCTCCGAGGCCTACCGAAAGCTCGAGGAGTTGGACCGGCTGAAATCCGATTTTCTTTCGACCGTCTCGCACGAGCTGCGGACGCCGCTGAACACCATCATTCTCTTGGCGCATCAGCTGGAGCGCGGCGCCAAGGATCAGGACCCGACGCGGTGGAGCCACGATGTCCGGCTGCTGCACGACGCCGCCGAGACGCTGCGCCGGATGATCAACAACATCCTGGATCTGGCCAAGCTCGAGGCGGGACAGCGCGATCTCCACCCGGATCGGATCGTCATCCGAGACCTTCTTCAGGAGACCGTGAACCTTTTGGAGCCCCAGGCTAGCGCCAAGGGCCTCCGGATGTCGATCGAGGTCGATTCCGATTTGTCGGAGACCGTCCACTTGGACGGCGAAAAGGTCTCGCGCGTACTGGTCAACCTGTTGTCCAACGCGGTCAAGTACACGCGCACAGGGAGCGTCGTCCTCAAGGCGAGCCCCTGGCAAGGCTCGGTCGCATTCGAAGTCCGCGACACGGGCTCCGGAATTCCGGCGGACCTGGTGGCCAAGGCGTTCGAGCCGTTCCAACAGATCAGGACCCGCATGGGAGAGACCCCGCGGGGCACGGGCCTGGGCTTGACCATCTCGAAGCAGCTGGTCGAGGTCATGGGCGGGGATCTGTTCCTGGAGAGCCAGGAGGGCCGGGGGACCCGCGTGACGTTCACGTTGCCCAACCTGCCCGCCTCCGAAACGGAGGCCGACGCGCCGGAGCCCGCGACCGGCGAAGGCGTGGACGCCATGGGGGACGACGGCCACCGCATCCGGGTCCTGATCGTCGAAGACGACGAGTCGTCTCGCTACGGCCTGGGGGCGCTGCTGCAATCCGAGGGCTATGAGGTCATCCAGTGCGCCGACCTGAAGCAAACGGACGAGGCGCTACGGCACGGCAATCCCGATGTGATCGTCATGGACATCACGCTGCCCGATGGCGACGGCGCGGTCTGGCTGACGCAACGCGCGGAGCGCGGGGGATTTCCGCCCGTGATCGCTTTGACGGGAGTCACGGCCGACGAGGACACCAGCCGCATTCAGGACGCGGGCGTTCGCAAGGTCCTGACCAAGCCGGTCAACATCGCCCACCTCCTGGCCGCCCTCAAAGAGGCTCGGGGATCCGCCTAGTCTCCAGCGGCGAATTCCACGGGCGCGGATTCCAGGCTCAGACGGCGAGACTGTCCACCGTCGCCAGGCCCAGCAGCAGGCACACCACGAACAGGAACGCGAAGACGAAACCCACGACTTTCGCCATCGCGACGGGAATCAGCAACAAGGCGATTGCCGAGAGAACCAGGAACGTCATGGCCATTCTCAGCATCGTCATGACCTACCCCTCAAAAAAAAAGCGGGGGCTCCGGATGGAGCCCCCGCCAAGGCTGCATTACTACTTCTTGTACGGAGCGACGGACGTGATCTTGTCGCCGCCGTCGGTCTTGGTGAAGGTGACCTTGACGCGCTGTCCGACCGCAAGGTTTCCACCTTGGACCGCCGTGTTGGCGTCATCGAGATCGAAGCTGTAGTCCTTGTCCTTGGGACCGGTGACCGTGATCTTTTTGCCGGCCTCATAAGTCTTGACCGTGCCAACCACGACTTCCGTCTTCATCTTGGTGTTCGGACCCGCTCCGGTGTGCTTCTCCGTGGTCTCGACGTGCATCTTCGGCGCATCCGCGGCCGCCTGGGACCTGGCGGAAGCGTGCGAAATGACGGCCACGTGCTCGGTTCCGTCGTCCGCCTTGTGGTAGCTCACTTTCGCCATCTGGCCGACGACGATCGAGCCCTCAACCTTGGCGACTTCGTTCTTGTCATCGAGGTCGAAGGAGTACGTCTTGTCGCCGGGACCCGAAATCGTGATCTTCTTGCCGGCTTCGTATTCCTTGACCGTCCCGACCACGGTTTCCATCTTCATCTTGCTGTTGGGTCCGGGCCCGGTGTGCTTGATGGTGGTCTCCGTGTGGGATTTTTCCGGGGATTGGGCTGCTGCGTTGTTTTGGGCGCCCGCGTTCGCTCCGACTAGGAAGCAAACCGCGATCGCCGCGCCTGCGATGCGTTTCATAGTGTGATCCTCCCCAATGAGGCTCTGGATTGAGCCGTCTCCCATACACCCTTCAAGAACCGTGCCGGGGGGCTCCAGAGGCTCCCCCTTGCGAGGCTAAGTCCCGTTGGCCGAGCGACATGGAACGGGCATTCATCGGGCGACTGACTCAGCGGCCTCAGCAGCTCGCGCGCGGGCGTGAACCCGGGGTCTCCAGCCCTAGTGAGTGTTCGGAGGTGGAGCCGGCGCGGGCGAAGGGCTCTTGCGCGGGTGCTTCTGCACCCAGTACTCGCAATCCTTCTGACTGGTGAATCCGGGCTTGTTGAACTTGCGCCAGGCGTTGCCGCCGCAATCGGATGGGCTCGCGGGAGGCTTGCTCGACATGCGCTTCGCGGTGTTGGTCCGTTGATAAGCGGGCATGCTGGAGCGCGAAGTATCCACGGGTGATGTTGCCGGCTTGGCCGCGGCACCGGGGGTTGGCGTGGCCCCTTGCTGAGCCCACAGGCTCGCGGCGACGGTCAGAGTGAGCGCGGCGATCACGCCGGATCTCCTCGCGTCGCGCCGCTGATTCGATGTGAGCCTCCTCACTGCTGAAAACATCGCCGAATCTCCTTCCGTGCAAGAGTTCGAGACCCCATGGCGCTTTCCTGGTACGGCCGCGGCCTCTCGAGCCCTCGCGCCGAAGTTCAGGACGGGTCGTGGAGCTTGAAGAGCGAGCGCGGGCTCGGCTGGGACGGCGAACGCTCCGGCGTTTCGGCCGTGCCGCGTTTGACATCCATC